>JAHFBY010000018.1:10435-11346 GCA_023249835.1 Elusimicrobiota bacterium
GCGGCAGGTGCAAGAGCGCGGCTATGAGGGAAAACTTTTTCCCGACACTTATTTTTTTTCCTATTCGAACAGTCCGCAAACCATTATTTCCGCTATGACCGCGCTATATGCCCAAAAAGTCTCGGATGATTTAAGGTTGCAGATGGCGGCAATGCATATGAACGAAAATGAGGCGTTGACGTTAGCTTCCATTATTGAGCGGGAAGCGCGTTTAGATCAAGAGCGTTCTATTATTTCTTCAGTCTATCACAACCGCCTTAAACTTAAGCGCCCCTTGGAAGCCGACCCAACTGTTCAGTACGCCTTGAGCCAGGGCCGCAATTGGAAAGAAAAGCTCACTTATCAGGATCTTAAAATTGTATCGCCCTATAACACTTACAGAAACAAAGGTCTTCCGCCCGCACCTATTTGTAACCCGGGATTGCCTTCTATTTTGGCGGCGTTAAACCCAGCGAATACGCGTTATCTCTATTTTGTTGCCGGCGACCAGGGGAACCATTTTTTTTATGAAAACCTGGCGGACCACAGCCGCAAAAAAGCGGAACTTAAAAAAGCAAGAAAAAAGAAATAGAGGAACCGAGGCGAACTTATGGGCCGCAAAAAACATTTTCGTTCGCCTCTGATTGCAGTAAAAGGTTCAGGGGCGCTAAGCGAACCTGGTTTAGCGCGGTTAGGAGACTTGGTCCCAGCGTTCTTGCTGAGCGTTACGCTGTTGTTAACCCCTTTGTTTCCGGATGAGAAGCTCAACCGGTTAAAACTAATTGTTTTGGGGCTGGGTTTTATTTTAACAGCGCTAAGCTGGGCCCTGGTCCAGGTTTTGCGCGAACAATGGACTTACGTTCGTACTAAACTGGACCTTTTTTTATTGTTGTATTTAGGCGCGGCAGTGCTTTATACCCAATCTTCCCAAA
>JAHFBY010000019.1 GCA_023249835.1 Elusimicrobiota bacterium
TTACAATTCCATCAATTTCTGAAATCACGCAAGCATTGCGCGGACGACGAGCCTCAAAAAGTTCTGCCACGCGGGGCAATCCGCCGGTAATATCTTTTGTTTTTGTAACTTCCTGCGGAATTTTCGCAAGCACATCGCCGACCTTAACAGACTCTCCATTATCAGCTACGATGTTCGTGTCCACCGGCAGAGGATAAGTTACCTCTTTTTTTCCTGTCTTTCCCATAATAACAATTCGGGGCTGCAACCGTTCCGCACGATGTTCGATAATCACCCTTTCAATCAAACCTGTAATCCTGTTTTTTTCTTCGTGGAGAGTTACACCTTCAGTTATGTCCGCCCATTTTGCAACACCCTCATGTTCAGCAATAATCGGCAACGCATATGGATCCCAGTCCGCTAAAAGTTCTCCTTGAATTACTTTCTTATTATCGGGAACTTTAATTCTAGCTCCATAAGGAACAGCATAATGCTCTTTTTCCTTGCCTGCGGATTCACGAATTGAAATTTCGGCGTTTCGAGAAACGCAAACCATCAAACCTTCTTTGTTTACAATGGTACGAATGTTATGATAGCGCACAGCGCCAACTGCCATCGCCCGAACTTCCGAACGCTTAATAACACGAGAAGCAGTGCCGCCGATATGAAACGTTCTCAAAGTAAGCTGAGTGCCGGGCTCACCAATGGATTGCGCTCCAATAATTCCAACAGACTCGCCAATTTGAACCAGCTTCCCGGTAGCCAGATTTAAACCATAACAAGATGCGCATACGCCCTGTTCCGCCTCACACGTTAATACCGAACGAATACGTATACGATCAATTCCAGCCTCAATAATTTTCTTTGCAATTTCAGGAGTCACTAATTGACCGGATTCAACAATTCGCTCTTCATCAAACATGCCGACAACGTTATCCATTACTACGCGCCCAACAATACGCTCTTCTAAAGGCTCAATAACCTCATCGCCGGACTGCAAAGTTCCGATACGAACACCATTAATTGTGCAACAATCATCCTTGGTGATCACAATATCGTGCGCCACATCCACCAACCGACGAGTTAAATAACCGGCATCTGCAGTTTTCAATGCTGTATCCGCCAAACCCTTGCGTCCACCGTGAGTTGAAATGAAGTATTCTAAAACCGTCAATCCCTCTCGGAAATTGGACAACACCGGCTGCTCAATGATTTCCCCCACTCCGCCTGTTAGCTTTTTTTGAGGCTTTGCCATCAGTCCGCGCATACCCGCCAGCTGACGAACCTGGGCCGGCGATCCCCTAGCGCCGGAGTTGGCCATCATGTAGACAGAATTAAATCTATTTTCGCCCTCCTGATAAGGCGTTTCATCCTTCTTCCTCATTTCATCAAACATTCCAGCGCCCACGCTATCAGTAACGTGCGTCCAAATATCAATAATCTTATTATAACGCTCGGAATCAGTAATAATGCCTTGTTTTGCCTGATTTTCAATCTCACGCACTTTGACTCTAGCTTTTTTAATTAACTCCTCTTTCAAAGAAGGAACAACCATGTCCACGATAGAAATGGATATGCCTGCAATTGTAGCGTAACGATAACCAATCTTTTTTATACTGTCCAACAATAGTATTGTGGCGTGGTGCCCCAATGTTTTATAACAGCGTTCAATAATATTAGCGAGCTCTTTTTTAGATAGGACATGGTTAATGTATCCCAATTCCTTAGGAATAATCCCATTAAAAATCACTCTTCCGGGAGTTGTAAAGTTTTTCCACAATGAAACATCACCCTTTTTCTTTTCCTCTAGTTCAGGTTCACCAATTTCAGTAATTCCACTCACTTTAATTCTTGCGTGTAAGTCCACCTCATTGTTCTGATAAGCCGTAATCACCTCGTCCTCACCAGAAAAAAGTTTGCCCTCTCCCATAACACCACTCTTCACCTTGGATAAATAGCAACAACCTAAAACCATATCTTGCGAAGGAGTAGCAAGAGGACGTCCAGATGCAGGAGACAAAATATTGTTGGTAGACAACATCAAGATACGGCACTCCAACTGCGCTTCTAAAGAAAGCGGCACATGGACTGCCATTTGGTCACCATCAAAGTCAGCGTTGAATGCGGCGCATGTTAATGGATGCAGCTGAATAGATTTACCCTCAATTAAAACCGGTTCAAATGCCTGAATACCCAAACGGTGCAAAGTTGGCGCACGGTTTAACAAAATAGGATGTTGTCGAGTAATATTTTCAAGAATATCCCAAATTTCAGACTTGGCCCGCTCCAACATCCTCTTTGCGGCTTTTAATGTAACAGCTCCGCTTTTCATTAACTCTCTAATAATAAACGGTTTAAAAAGCTCCAATGCCATCTCTTTGGGCAAACCACACTGATGCATTTTTAAATTGGGCCCCACGACAATAACACTTCGACCTGAATAGTCAACCCGTTTTCCCAACAAATTTTGACGGAAACGCCCCTGCTTTCCCTTAAGTATATCGGATAAAGATTTTAAAGGCCTGCTGCCGGCGCCAACAACAACCTTTCCTCTAGCTCCATTCTCAATCAATGCGTCTACAGCCTCCTGCAACATTCTTTTTTCATTATGAATCATGACGTCAGGAGCGCGCAATGCCTCAATATGCTTTAAACGGTTATTGCGGTTAATAATACGACGATAGAGATCGTTTAAATCAGACGTGGCAAACCGTCCACCCTCAAGCGGAACTAAGGGTCTTAAATCCGGCGGAATTACCGGTAACACAGTTAAAATCATCCACTCTGGACGATTGCCGGAAACCATAAAACCTTCCATGATGCGCAATTTCTTCATCATCCGCGTGCGTTCATTTTCAGAATCTACATCTTTTAATTTTTGGCGAAGATCTATAACTTCATCTTTTATGTCAATTTTTTCTAAAAGAATTTTAAGCGCTTCTGCGCCAATACCAATTTTTACCTTTGCGCCATATTCTTCTCGAACTTTATGAACTTCTTCCTCAGTGAGGAGCTGCTTATAATGGTAAACTACCTTCCCATCCTGGTTTTTATAATCTTCTAAAACAACATAACGCGCATAATAGTTCACGCGTTCCACATCCGCAAGCTTCATGTCCAATAAAGTGCCAATTCGTGAAGGAGCCTTGCGCAAATACCAAACATGCGCCACCGGTACAGCTAACTCAATATGACCCATTCTTTCGCGCCTGACAGAGGATTCCGTAACATCCACGCCGCAACGATCACAAGTGGTGCCTCGATACTTTATATATTTGTACTTTCCACAGCTACATTCCCAATCGCGCACAGGCCCAAATATTCGCTCGCAAAACAACCCGTCTCTTTCCGGCTTAAAAGAACGATAATTAATCGTCTCGGGCTTGCGCACTTCTCCAAACGACCAAGATCTGATCTGATCTGGACTTGCAATGGAGATTCGAATAGCCCGAAAATCTGAGAAATTCATTCCCCACTGGGCTTTTTTCTTTACTTTTCCTTGACCTGAAAGTTTTTTCTTTTCCATTAGTTCAGTCGACATAGAATCTCCTTGTATCAACTTTTTGACACAACTGCTTCTTTTTCTTTAGTCTTTTCTTTTTCCAACTCTTTATTCACATCGGCAGTTTTTAATAACTCGATGGAAAGACCAAGGGACTGAAGCTCTTTAATCAACACTTTAAAAGACTCCGGAACTCCCGGTTCAGACATCATTTCACCCTTAATAACAGACTCATACATCTTAGTTCGGCTCGTAACATCATCGGACTTAACGGTTAGAAATTCTTGCAAAGTATAGGCCGCGCCATAACCCTCAATTGCCCATACCTCCATTTCGCCAAACCTCTGACCTCCAAACTGCGCCTTACCACCCAACGGCTGACGAGTGATCAATGAATATGGCCCCGTAGAACGCGCGTGAATTTTATCTTCCACCAAGTGCGCTAGTTTTAACATGTACATATAGCCAATCGTTACCTTTTCCTTAAAAAGCTCTCCGGTTCGGCCATCATACATAGTGACTCGGCAATATTCGTCCGGAAGAAATTTTTCCGGAACCCCTTGTTTAAGTAAATGCTGCCTAGCTTCACGGATTTTTTCAATGACCTGCTCTTCCTTAGCCCCATCAAAAACCGGCGTCACCATTTGCACGTCAAGCACGTGCGCCGCCCATCCCAACATAGTTTCTAAAATCTGCCCAACATTCATACGTGATGGAACAGATAATGGGGACAAAACCATATCTATCGCATCTCCATTGGGCAAATGCGGCATATCTTCCTTAGCCAATATTTTTGCGATAACACCCTTATTACCATGACGACCAGCCAACTTATCTCCCACCTGAATTTTTCTGCGAGAAACAATATAGACCTTCACAATCTGATTAACGGTCACCGGCATCTCATCGCCATATTTCAAACTCTCTTTTTGACGCGCGACCTTCTTTCGCAAATCTTGATCCTTCTTTTCGTAAAGAGCCTGCAACTGCTTCCTGCGCTCTGCAATGTCTCGGGAAGAAGCATCTTTAGATTCAGATAGTTCATCTAAATAAGCCATGCTGAGCTTTTTTTCCTGCCTAATAGTGTCTAACTCACCTTGCTGTTCCCCATCAAACTCGCGGCGCTTATGATCATTTTCTTTTTTGCCTAACCTCTCGCGGCGAACAAAAACTTCCACAGCTAAAACTTTACCGGTAACCCCGGGAGGAACGCGCAAAGAAGCGTCCGATACATCTTCGGCCTTTTTACCAAATATTACTTTCAATAGCTTTTCTTCCGGAGAAATTTGCTGCTCACCTTTGGGAGTCACCTTTCCCACCAAAATGTCCCCGGGCACAATCTCAGCGCCCAAACGAATGATTCCGCTTTCATCTAATTGAGTCAAAACATCAGCGCCCACATTGGGAATGTCGCGAGTAATTTCTTCCGCGCCCATTTTTGTATCGCGCGCCTCAATTTTAAACTCCTGTATATGAATGGACGTAAACACATCATCGGTAACTAAACGCTCGCTAATCAATATAGCATCTTCAAAGTTATAACCTTCCCAAGGCATGAATGCGACCAAAATATTCTTTCCGAGCGCGAGCTGCCCCTCAGATGTGCACGGACCATCCGCCAGCGGATCGCCCTTCTTAACCCGATCATTAACTTTTACAATTGGAAAAAAGTTAATGCACGTATCCTGGTTAGATCGCGTATATTTTTTAACGCTATAAGTATCAATCGCGTTTTTACTCTCCCCCTCATCCGACCAAATAGAAATTTCATTTGCGGACACAGCCAAAACTTTACCGCCGCGCTTAGCCACCACAGTGGCGGCAGAATCTCGAGCAACGCGCTCCTCCACCCCAGTTCCCACTAACGGCGCCTCAGCCTTTAACAAGGGCACGGCCTGCCTCTGCATGTTTGAGCCCATAAGCGCACGATTAGCGTCATCATGCTCCAAGAACGGAATTAATGAAGTGGATACAGACACCACCTGTATAGGAGAAATATCCATATAATCCACCATCTCAGGGTCCTTTAAAGGAAAATCACCACGATGACGGCAAGCAATTAACTCGGCGGCAAATTTCCCTGTTTTTTCTAATGGAGAGTTGGCCTGAGCTACAACATACTCGTCTTCCTTATCTGCTGTTAAATAATCCACATCGTCCGACACTTTTCCACTGGAAACCTTACGGTAAGGCGCTTCAATTAAACCATACTCGTTTACTCGAGCAAAACATGCCAAAGAAGTGATTAAACCAATGTTGGGCCCCTCGGGCGTTTCCACCGGACAAAGCCTGCCATAATGAGTATGATGCACATCTCGAACCTCAAATCCAGCTCTTTTTCTATGCAAACCACCAGGTCCAAGCGCAGACAACCTTCTCTTATGTGTTAGCTCAGCCAATGGATTGGTTTGATCCATAAATTGCGACAACTGCGATGTTCCAAAAAATTTACGCACAATACCAACCACTGGAGAAGTGTTTAACACCATCCTAGGCGTAAGCGTGGACTTATCTTGTAAATTCATCTTGTCGCGAGCGAGCCTAGCCATCTGCATCAATCCAATACGCAACTGGTTTTCAAGCAACTCCCCTACCACCCTCACCCTACGATTTCCCAAATGATCTATGTCATCAACTTCAATCTTAAACGGCTCGACCCCACCCGGCAAGTTAACTTGTACCAATCCATTATTTAGCGCAATTAGATACTGCAGGGTCACCACAACATCTTCAATCGTCAAGGTCCGCTTGCGATCGGACGGCATTTGAAAATTAAAGTCCTTGCGGCCTACTAACGCATTAAACAACGGCCCAAACTTCTTGAGAATTTTATAGCGGCCCACTTTCGTTAAATCATATTTGCGCACGCTATTAAACAATAAACTGTCCAAATAAGTTTCAGCCTGCTCCGCAGCGATATACTCCTGGGCGCGCAAAATCCGGTAAAGAACCTGACTTGCCTCTTTTTTTGACTTATACGGGTCCCTAGAGATTGTATTTAGGATAGAAACATCATTTAAAGCAGGGTCAAGTTTTAGCAACGCCACTGATTTTATGCCCTTTAATTGGAATCGCGCCAAATGTTCGCGCGTGACCTCCACGCCCACTTCAGCTAAAACTTCTCCACTTGCCTTCTCCACTACGTCTTCCGCGCAAATCCTACCAACAACATCATCCGGATTAGCCTGCTCCAAAGAAACGTTCTCCAACTCATAAAACAACTTTAATATTTCAGAATCAGAAACAATGCCCATAGCCCTCAATAAAGCAGTCGCGGGGACTTTTCTCTTTTTATCCACCCGCACATAAAGCGCATTGTTTAAATCATACTCAAACTCCACCCATGCGCCGCGATAAGGAATAATTCGCGCATAATAAAGTTTTTTACCATAGGAAGAAATATTTTTTTCTTCGTCTTCCTCAAAAATAATTCCAGGCGAACGATGCAACTGGCTAACCACCACCCGCTCCGCGCCGTTAATTATAAAGGTGGCAGTATCGGTCATAAGCGGAAGGTCGCACAAAAAAACCTCTTGCTCAGCAATCTGTTTGATTTTACCATCTTCCTTCTTTTCCACTAGGCGAATCATTGCCTTAAGAGGCATTGAATGGCTCGAGTCTTTTGAAATCGCTTCCTCAATCGTATATTTAGGCTCGCCTAACTGATAGCCTATAAACTGCAACTCCAAAGTATCATCTGCATTGGCAATGGGGAACACGTCCAATAGAGTGGACTGCAAACCCTGTAATTTTCTTTTTTCCGGAGAAATGTCCGCTTGCAGAAAATCTTCAAAAGATTTCTTCTGCATACCCAAAAGCTCAGGCAAAGGGATAATAGAAGGAATTCTTGCAAAGTTATTTTTAATCAATGTAAAGACCCCCATCTCGAATTTTATTCAAATAATCGAGTTTCGAGTTATAAATCAAACGTCCACACTTAATGTAGATGCACATTATACTTGATAATTGAAATAGCTGTCAATAGATATTTGATTTTATTTTTACAACTTATTGCGAAATGACTTCACATTACTGCAGATGCGTCTGTTCGGTCTTAAAATGTGGCGGATTTTCTTGGCGGATTTTATTAAAAGAAACCTCATCTTCCCTAATTAATTCAATAAAAGCATCGACAACCTTGCCGTCAAATTGAGTGCCGCTATTTCGCTTAAACTCTTGAATAACTTGGTCCAAATTCCAAGCCGCATGATATTGCCGCCCAATCCACATCGTATCAAAAGCATCGGCAATAGACAAAATGCGGGCGCCCAATGGAATTTCTTCGCCCTTTAAGCCATCCGGGTAACCGGTGCCGTCCCATTTTTCATGATGATATTTTACATACTCTTTTACCCGCCCCAACTCTTTTATCGGATCAATTATCTTTAACGAAATTAGGGGATGCTCCTTAATAGACTCATATTCATCTATTGACAATTTAGTTGATTTGCCCAATATTGAATCTGCAATCCCAATTTTGCCCACATCATGCAATAACCCAGCCACCTCTATATTATGAATCTCTTCTACATCAATGGCCATTTTCTGAGCGATATAGGCGCAATATTTAGAAACCCTCTTAGAATGACCCACGGTATAAAGATCTTTGGCTTCGATTGCCCGCGCTATGGCCTCCACAGTGTTTAAAAATAGTTTCTGAAGCGACCGGTGCTTTTCAATCAACGCCGCAGTGCGGCTTTCCACTTTTTCCTCTAAATACTCTTGATACTCACGATTCTCCCTCTCTAAACGAACCCTCTCAATAGCCTTATATATACGAGGTAAAATTATTTCCAGTTTAAACGGTTTGGTTATAAAATCAAGGGCGCCTTTTTTCATGGCTTCAACCGCAAGATTTAAATTTTTATCTCCAGAAATAACAATTACGCCAATTATTGGAAACTGTCGCTGAACCTGCTCTAAGAGTTCAATACCGCTCATTACCGGCATCGTCATGTCCGTTAAAATTAGAGTGACTGTTTTTTGACCGTTTCGGCGAAGGATGGTCAACGCCTCTGAAGCCGAACTAGCCGTCTCGCATTGAAACCCCTCCTGAATTAGCGCAATGGAAAGATAGGAAACAACATTCTCATCGTCATCAACCACCAGTATTCTATCTTTCATTTCAATCTCCAGTAGATAAAAAAAATACCAGGTGTACAGATAGATTGTTTCTACATCTATCCATTAACCCGGTGGGTTTATTTTTTCTAACAAACTTGATTGGTTTCAAAAAGTTCGCTCTTTTTTGATTATGAAAAAATTATCGTTCGAAACCGAAAATTATTTTGCGTATGAAAATCCTCATCGAAGTATACAGCGAAACCCTAACTTTGTCAATATCGACACCTACTTTTTAGCGTCGGCATTATATTTGCCGGGGGACGGAATCGAACCGCCGACACACGGTTTTTCAGACCGTTGCTCTACCGACTGAGCTACCCCGGCATCTATCAAGCTTATCCACTAGATCAATTAAACAGTTAGTTTACTATAAAAATTTCCACAGGGTCAAATTCGCCCCCTATTGAGGCGAGTTTTTCAACACAATTTTTGATACTTTTTCCCGCAGAACTTTATCGTCAAATGGCTTAGACAAATAATCGTATGCGCCAAAAAGATGCGCATCTTGAACCGTTGCCGCGTCCGTCAAAGATGTTACAATAATGACCGGGATATGCATCGTCTGCGGGTTTGACTTTACTCTCCGACAAACCGTAATACCGTCAATATCAGGAAGCATGATATCCAACAATATTAGCGCAGGGTTCTGCTCTTGCGCCAACTTCATCACGTCCGCCCCATTTTGACAGGAGATAACATCGTACCCTGTTTTTTCCAAAACTGTTCCGATATACTCCAAAATAGACGGCTCGTCATCAACGATCAAAATTTTTATTTTGGATTCCATGGCAGTTTAATACCTCGCCAGACTTGGATCAATTTCTCTAGCCCACGCATCTATACCGCCCTTAACGTTTTTAATTTTTTTAAACCCAAAATTTTTAAGCATCTGACAAGCCTTTAAACTCCTCATTCCAGATTTACAGTGCACCATAATTTCATCCGCGGTGTCCAATTCATGGAGATGGTCTTTTAGAGAACTGAGCGGCATAAGCTTTGACATAGTCAAATGCACGATATCGTATTCCTCCTGCTCCCGTACATCTAAGACCACAATTTTTTTGCCGTTTGCGTCCAGTATATTTTTGAGTTCCTGAACCGTAATCTCGTCCTTTTCTTCAACGCCAGCCTCCGCACCTCTGCTGGGGACAATGCCGCAGAACTGCTCGTAATCGATCAATTCCTTAATTGTTGGGTTTTTTCCGCAAACCGGACAATCGGGATCTTTATTTAACTTCACTTCCCTAAACTTCATCTCCATAGCGTTAAAAAGCACCAAACGACCAACCAACAGGTCTCCCTTCCCAATAATAAATTTAATTGCTTCCGTGGCCTGCATAATACCAATTAGGCCGGGCAGTATACCTAAAACGCCTCCTTCCGCACAAGAAGGAACCATGCCAGGGGGCGGCGGCTCTGGATAAAGACATCGATAGCAAGGACCTTCCGGAGTTTTAAATACAGTAGCTTGACCGTCAAATCGAAAAATACTCCCATAAATCAACGGTTTGTTAGCCAATACACAGGCATCATTAACCAAATAACGCGTTGGAAAATTGTCCGTGCCATCGATTATCACATCGTAATCTTTCACAATGCCGGCTATATTATCACGGGATAAACGCAAGTTATAGAGATTGACTTTGACCTCGGGATTAATGGACCCTATACGATCCCTAGCGGATTCAATTTTTAATCTGCCGACATCCGCCGTGCCATGTATAACCTGACGCTGTAAATTGGAAAAATCCACCCTGTCAAAATCTACTAATCCCAATACGCCTACGCCTGCTGCCGCAAGATAAAGTCCTAAAGGCGATCCAAGCCCCCCCGCGCCTATCAATAAAATTTTTGCCCGGAGCAGTTTTTCTTGCCCGTCTACCCCCACCTCGGGCATAATTAAATGTCGGGAATACCTTTGAATTTGATCATTCGTTAAAGCCATTAGTTTCTCCTTATATTTGTTATCAATAAAAATTATTCCACAATATACCGCAAACTTTCAAATGTATCAATCATATAATCTGGATTAAGTTTAGCCAGTATATCCCGGCTTTTATATCCGTATGTTACTGCGCAAGTCTTAACCCCAGCGGACTGGCCGGCCAAAATATCCGTTACTCCGTCTCCAACAATCAAACAAAACTGCGCCTCTACGCCGCAGGCTTCCAACGATTTAAAAATAGGTTCAGGATGAGGCTTTCTCTCTAAAGTTGAGTCTCCCCCCAATACCAACTCAAAATTATCCCATATCCCATATTTTTTTAAAATACGGTCCGCCATTACTTTAGGCTTATTGCTAACTATCACCATTTTTTTACTCTGGAAAAATTGCAACGTATCCAGCACTCCAGGATACATTGGAGATCCATCTACGCAGTGCAATCCATAATGCTCCATAAAAATATCCGCGGCCTTTTGCAGGAATTTAGAGTCTTCCCTGCCCGAGGCTCGGCTCAACAAGCTGTGCACCCCATCGCCAATACATTCCCTAACCTGGTCCGCACTTAACTGCGGTAACGCCAAACAACTTAAGGTGTGGTTAAGCGAGGTTTTAATATCTCCGGCAGAATCCACCAGAGTGCCGTCTAAATCAAAGATCAATAATGAAACTTGCGTCATAATTAATGTAAGAAATTTATTTTACCATGTCCGGCAATACATGACAAGGCCACAGCTTGACAAAAGCGGACATGAATGATAATCTACATTCATTAATAAAGACCATGACTGAAA
>JAHFBY010000309.1 GCA_023249835.1 Elusimicrobiota bacterium
TCTACATTTTTCATCGACTGGTTATTGCCGGTTTCAAGTCCGGATTATTTGATGAGGAGGCTTTAGGCCTTATCTTTGATCGATCCGGCGGAATCCCTCGGCGAATCAACCAGATTTGCGACCTTAGCCTATTAAACGGCATGCATTGCAAATCTGAATTGATTGATTCTCTTATCATTAAAGAAACAATTGACAGCATTCTAGGAGGTTAGTCCGACATGTATCGCACTAAAGCAGCAATCGTATTCAGCGCGCTCTTTTTTTTTATAGGACAACGGGGTTGGACCAAGATATCGCTTTTAGACCCTTGGACTTTTAACGACCGCGCCATTACAAAATTAAATACTTTGGACCAGTCCGCAGGATTCCAATTCGGATTTGACGGGGTTTCGCCCTCTGGAGCGGACTCTGAGACAAAGTTTACCCGGTATCCCTACCTTCTGCACTATGGCGTAATGGAAAATTTAGAAATAGGCGCAGAGTGGGGCCTAGTTCACATCAAAAGACAAAACTACAGCCCGCAAATGGGCATTAACGACCTGCAAACGGGCATACGCTACCGTTTCTTTGACGCGGACAGGGCTAAGCGGGTCGCAGGATTAGACGCAGAGTTTGGCTTTTCTTTTCCCACGGCCAGCTACGAAAAAGGGCTGGGCACAGGAGGGTTAGGGATATTATTTGGCTGGGGCTTAATCCTGCCGTTAGATCCGGCAACGGCTCATGTGGGACTAGGTTTCAAACTTAATACTGAAAATTCTGATAACGTGCGGGTAGGAAACGTATTTTCTTACAACGCGGGATTTAGCTACCCTTACTTCATAATGCATAAAAAGACTCAATTGCAAATGGAGCTGAAAGGGTTTAACCACGCGCGCAACAAACTTTCCGGTGAAAACATCGGTTCAAACGCGGACGAACTCTACATCGCTCCCGGTTTAAGCTGGAACATAAATAAAACTTTTAATTTGCAGGGATCGTTTTTAATCGGACTGACCGGGGCAAGTTCGGATATTGGTTTAAATTTAGATGTTCGCTTTTAGTCCTACCGCGCTTTCCAAACGGAAAAACTGGTTATCGTAAGCGTTAGAAACTTCAATAGGGCAGGCCAGCTCTTCTAATATTTGTTTAGTTAAAGCCAACTTATCCTCTAAAAAATCGTCCTTATGAATAGGGTCGTGGTGAGTGATCAGCCATTTCTTAACGTTCGCAAATTTAGCCAACAAACAGGCGTTGGAAGTGGAAGAGTGGCCCCATCCGATCTTCTCAATATATTCCTCATTGGTATATTGCGCTTCCGCCACCAACAGGTCTACGTTCTGGATAAAACCGATCAAACGGTGGTAAGGGGAAACGTGTTCATTTTCCCAAGACAGGTTTTGGGGAGCTCCAAAATAGCCCTTAAAGACCTCGTTGTCGCTCATATAAACAATAGTTTTGCCGGCGCAAGAAATTTTAAAACAAACCGCTGCTCCCGGATGTTGGGTGTACTCCCAAGTTATGGAAATATCGTTAATTTTTATGGGCTCGTCTTTAACATGGTGAAACTCTATTTTGGCCTGCATGTCTTCTAACTGCACGGGAAAATAGTCGCGGTCCAACTGGCCCTTAAAAATTGACTTTAAATCTTTGCCAAAACCGGCAACGCCGTATATATGAATTTCAAATCCGAGTTTATAAGCCGGAGTAAAAAAAGGAAATCCTTGGATATGGTCCCAATGGGAGTGAGAAATAAAGATATGAACCTTTTTAGGTTTACCCTGTAAAAGTTTAGTGCCCAGTTCGCGAATGCCGGTCCCCGCGTCAAAAATCAAAATGTCATTGCCATAAGAAAACTCCATGCACGAGGTGTTTCCTCCGTGCCGAACAAATGAGTCTCCGCTCACCGGAACAGACCCGCGCGTGCCCCAGAACTTAAGGTAGGCCTGGTTTTCTGGCAGTTTGGGAAGATAGCGAGGGGTAATGGAATTAATGGGGGCCGTTGGCGCGAGGTCCATATGTTTATGAGTCCCGTTTGCAAAAAATTTATTAACCGTTGACAACAACTCTCTCGGATCAAAAGGTTTGGGTAAAAAGCAGTATGCGCCGGAGAGCAGGGATGAAGTTTGGTCCGGCTTATAGTTCTTAGCCGAACACATAATCACCCCAATATCTTTTGTGTCTTGATCTTTTTTAAGGGCTTTTAAAACGTCAATCCCATGCATGCCGGGCAGCATGATATCCAGCAAAATAAGTTTAGCTTTATATTCCTTAGCTTTTTTAAGGCAGTCTAATCCGTTTTCTACAACCTCCACAAGGTACCCTCCATGGGTGAGGATACTAATAATTAGTTCGGAGGTTATTTTATCATCTTCCGCAACTAAGACTCGTTTATTTCCGTTTAGGGGGCTCGCCATATTTTTTTTATTATGAGATTCAATGATGATTCATTTCCACACTAATCCTAACCCGTATTCGATAATTTGTCAATAGTTTTTTTTATTTCCTTAATAATTGCCCCCTGCTTTAAGCTCAATTTGTAATCCCATTTTAGATTAGATATAATAGAAAAATAATTTAAAGTAAAGGCCTGAAAATGAACGCTCCAAACAATAAAAACAATTTGATTTCTACGTACGATTTAACAAAAAAACAGGTTTGTTCACTGATCCAAGAAGCTTTGCGGCTAAAAATCAAAAAAGGGACCGCTAAAACCGCTCTTTGCGGCAAAACTCTGGCCATGATTTTGCAAAAACCTTCTACTCGAACCACGGTCTCATTTGCAGTGGGCATGGTGCAGTTAGGCGGATTGCCTCTTATCTTAAACAGCCAGGACCTGCAATTGAGGCGCGGCGAGTCTCTTTCCGATACCGCTAAAGCCCTTTGCCGTTATGTCGATGCCATTATGATCCGCGCCAACAGCCACGCAGACGTTATCGAACTTGCGGAAAACTCTTCCGTACCCGTAATCAACGGACTATCTGATAAGGAACATCCTTGCCAAGTGCTGGGCGACCTAATGACCATTTGTGAGTCAATGGGTTTAAAAAATCCCGAAGAATTGAAAGGGGTGAGCGTCGCTTACCTGGGCGATGGCAACAACGTCGTCCATTCTTGGCTATTAGCGGCATCGCTGTTAGGCATGAACCTTTCCATTGCCACGCCTAAAAACTACGAACCGGAAAAAGAATACTTAAAAAAAGCTCAAGGATTGGCAAAAGTATCGGGCACAACAATAACTTTAACAAACGATCCGGCCACAGCTTC
Organism: Elusimicrobiota bacterium; assembly: GCA_023249835.1. Taxonomy (GTDB): domain Bacteria; phylum Elusimicrobiota; class Elusimicrobia; order 2-02-FULL-39-32; family 2-02-FULL-39-32; genus JAHFBY01. The sequence goes on from JAHFBY010000309.1 coordinate 3,244, forward strand.
TCAAAACGCCGACGTGCTTTACACCGACGTTTGGGCGTCCATGGGAAAAGACGATGAAAGAGAGAAACGAAAAACCATTTTTAAGTCCTTCCAATTGAACGCAGACATTTTAAAATTTGCCAAAAAGAAAGCGCTGGTAATGCACTGCCTGCCGGCGCATCGGGGGGAAGAAATTGCCAGCGATGTAT
>JAHFBY010000310.1 GCA_023249835.1 Elusimicrobiota bacterium
GGCGATTTTTTGATCCGCAACATCATCGGCGTAGACGCACAAAACGGGGTTATGGCCGTGAGCACGGAACTGCGCGAAGGTCAAAAAGTTCAATTCCACCTGCGCGACGCGCAAACCTCTTCCGAAGATTTAGAGAACCTGCTTAAACAATACGTTGACAAACGCGGAGCCAAAGAGCAAAGAGGAGCAGTGTTATTTTCTTGTCTGGGGCGCGGCGCGCACCTTTACGGTTTGCCCAACCACGATGCCGGACTTTTTCAGAAAATGCTGGGCCAAGTCCCTTTAGGAGGATTCTTTTGCAACGGCGAGCTCGGGCCTGTAAATAATACCACCTATATGCACGGATACACTTCTTGTTTCGGCATTTTCCGGGAAAAACATGATTTCTTAACGAAGCCTACCGGATAAAAAAACTTTTTTTTACATGCACCTGGCACAGGTGGATAAAATTATTTCCGGGGGACAAACCGGAGCGGACTTAGCGGCGCTTGACTTCGCGTTAGCGCACAAAATTGCGCACGGCGGATGGATACCCAAAGGGCGCAGAACCGAAAATGGACCTCTGCCTAAAAAATATAACCTCATTGAAACCTCCACCCCCTTTTACCCTGAACGCACGGAAAAAAACATATTGGCGTCCGACGGGACTATAATCTTCTATTGGAACGAGTTCATCGGCGGCTCTTTGTTGACGCGCGCGATCGCCCTTAAACAAAAACGCGCCGCGCTTTCCATTGACCTGGAAAAAGAGACAGACTATGCAACGGAAGCAAGGCTCTGGCTAAAGACAGAAAAAATAAAGGTATTGAACATCGCCGGACCGCGCCTTTCGCGCGTTCCCCAAATATACGCCGCTGTTACCCGGGCGCTCGAAAAGATATTTTTTAACGCTGTTCATGAAAAAAAATAAAGAAATCAAAAAAGTCGGTTCGCCGCCCATTCAAAGACCTTTATTGGTTTATGACGGAGACTGCTCCTTTTGCAAAGGATGGGTGCAGTCTTGGAAATTAAAAACCGGACCGCTGGTGGATTATGAACCTTACCAAACCGCTGCCCGACGATTTTTAGATGTGCCGCAAAAGGAATTCGTTAAGGCTGTACAATTCATTGAAACCAACGGACACATCAGTTCTGCGGCAGAAGCGGTTTTTAGATTGTTGGCATTTACGCCCGGGGTAGGGGGCGATTGGCTCTTCTGGTGCTATCAAAATTTGCCGGGCTTTGCCTCCTTAACCGAACGGATATACGCGTTAACCGCTAAACACCGCAAAGCGGTCTCTGCCTGCCGCAGAGTATTGTCCGGAAAAAATAGCGAACCGCAAAGTTTCTTTGTTGCCCGCTGGCTGTTTTTTCGCGGACTGGGCATTATTTATTTAATTGCCTTTGGATCGCTCTGGACGCAAATTTACCCCTTGATCGGATCGAATGGAATATTTCCGTTCCACTTATTTTTAGAAGCGGCGCGCTCTCAAGCGGGGCCCAAAGCTTATTGGCTCTTTCCCACTCTGGCCTGGCTAAACCCCGCCGACTCTGTCTTAGGTCTCCTCTGCGGTGGCGGAACCGCTCTTTCCATAGCTTTAATTTTGGGCGTTGCGCCCAGGCAGATTTGTTTTTGTTTATGGACGCTTTACCTTTCTTTAATTTCTATTAGCGGTGATTTTTTATTGTTTCAATGGGACAACCTGCTCTTAGAAGTTGGGTTCCTTAGTATATTCTTTGCCCCTTCAACCCTCCTTTGGCGAACCTCCCAAGAAGAGCGGGTATCGCGCCTGTCCCTAGGCCTAATTTGGTGGCTTTTATTTAGATTGATGTTTAGCTCGGGCGTAGTCAAACTAGCCAGCCACGACCCGACCTGGCGCAACTTTACAGCGCTCGCCTACCACTATCAAACCCAACCCTTGCCGAACGCCTGGTCTTGGTACGCGCATCAGTTGCCGATAACCGCGCAAAAATTTTCCGCTCTAATCATGTTTTTAATTGAGTTGGCCGCTCCGTTTTTAATCTTCATGCCCCGCCCCCGATGGGCCCGGCTGTTGGGCTCAGCCGCGCTTTCTTTCTTGCAAATATTGATTTTACTTACCGGAAACTACTGCTTCTTTAACTGGTTGACCCTTCTGCTAATTCTAACCTTAGCAGAAGACCGGTTATGGCCCGTTAAACTGCGTCTGCTTTTTAAGGAAAAACCGCAAACCTCTAAACCTAAAGGGAACTGGCTGGACCGCGGAATAGTTCCATTAGGATGCGTCATTTTATCAATCAATTTAATCCAGTTCTGCGTCATGTTTAAATGGCGCGCAATATTGCCCGAAAGCGCATATAAGTGGTATGGACTGTTTTCCCCTTTTCGCACCATTAACAATTACGGCCTTTTCGCGGTGATGACAACGCGCAGGATGGAGGTTGTTTTAACCGGCTCTAACGACGGAGTGGAATGGAAAGAGTATGAGTTCAAATATAAGCCGGGCAACTTAAAAAGCAGGCCTGCCTTTACGGCGCCGCACCAGCCTAGGCTGGACTGGCAAATGTGGTTTGCCGCGTTGTCGGACTATAGATCGCAGCAATGGTTTTATAACTTATGCGTTCGCATATTGCAAAATAAAAAAGAGGTGCTGGCGCTCTTGGCAAAGAACCCCTTTCCCAAAGGCCCGCCCAAACACCTGCGCGCGCTCTACTATGAATATAAGTTCACTGATTCAAACACAAGGAAAAATACCGGGCAGTGGTGGACCAGAGAATTAAAAGGCATTTACATGCCTGTTTTAACCCGCAGATAAAAATGAAACCGCCCCGCTATTGGCTGTTTAAAAGCGAACCGAGCGTTTTTTCCATTGACCGCTTGGCAAAAATGAAAAAAGCTCCTTGGGACGGAGTCCGCAACTATCAGGCGCGAAACTTTATGCGCGACGAAATTAAATTAAATGACCTGGTTTTGTTTTACCACTCGAGCGTCCAACCCGCCGGAATTGCCGGACTAGCAAGAGTGGTAAAGGAATCTTACCCGGACGCCGGCGCGCAAGACAAAAATTCGGACTTCTATGACCCTAAAGCAAGCGCAAAACGACCAATTTGGTTTATGGTAGATGTGGAGTTTGTGAAAAAATTTTCCCGGCTCGTGACCTTAAGCGAACTAAAATCTGACCCGGCTTTTAAAGGAATGATGGTGATCCGCAAAGGGGTGAGGCTGTCCATACAGCCGGTATCAAAAGAGCATTTCGAACGGATTTGCGGTTTGGGGAGTTAGTACTTGTAAATGCTTCCGCCGATGAATTCGCGCAAAAATGAATTTTTGGGAATCGCGCCAAGGTCAGGAAACGGTTCCAGAGATTCTAAAAGCTTTTGTACCCTCTGGGCGCGAATATACGCGTCTAAACGTTTGGGGTCTTTTTCGTAAGCGCGAATGATCCCCGGCATTTCTTTAA
>JAHFBY010000311.1 GCA_023249835.1 Elusimicrobiota bacterium
TTTAATCGCAAAATACCGCATGCTTTATAACCAGTATGGGGAAGAAATGACGGTTGCCCTAAGCAAGGGGGCGGTCTAAAAGTGGCGGGCATAGGGTTTAACTTAAAGAAAATTTTAGAAGCGGGCACTTATCGGTCCACTTTTGAAACTTATTTTATTTCCAGCCTTATCGTCGCGGGCCCCTGGATTTTGAGCATCATAACGCTTTTTGTTTTATCGACTTTCATCCCCTATACGATTGATATGTTCGACAAAATATTTTTCCGAACCGTGGTTATTTATGGGTTCGTTACTTCTTTGATACTGAGCGGAGTGTTCCATTTTCCATTGACTCGCTATTTAGCGGACAGGCTTTATTCTAAAGAAAAGGACGCGCTCGTGCCTGCGTTCAACACGACCGCGGTATGTCTTTTTGGGATTGAAACCCTCTTTGGCGTTGTTTTCTATGTCATCGCGGACAGCCCGCCGGCGTTAAAACTATTAATTATTTGCACTTACATGATCTTGAGTCTCTTGTGGCTGTTGATGGTGTTCCTAACAGCGCTCAGAGACTATTTAGCCATTGTCGCGGCCTATATCATTGGCAGCGGCGTAACGATTGTTGTTTCCTTGTACTTGGGTCAACGCATTGGCATTGAAGGTTACTTCATCGGGTATCTTTCCGGCCACCTCATGATCGCGCTATTGTGGTCGGGCCGTATATTCGTTGAGTTCGGATCCACTCATAGTTGGGATTGGGAATACGTCCGGTTTTTTATTAATAACAGGACTTTAATCGCGATTGGGTTTTTTTATAATTTAGCGCTTTGGATCGACAAAGTGATCCTGTGGTTTTCACCGCAAGCAACGGAAATTACAAATTTTTTTCGGATCCATTTGGTTTATGACAGCGCCACTTTCTTCGCTTTTTTAACGATCATTCCCGCCCTAACAATTTTTTTGGTGCAGGTAGAGACGAATTTTTATGATGAGTACCGGAACTTTTATCAGGGGATCTCAAAAAAAGCCACTTACCCTCAAATCGAATGGCTGAAAAAAGATGTCATCAAATCTTTACAGTCGGGATTAAAAATATTGATCCGCTATCAAGGGATTTTGACGTTTTTAATATTAATATTCACTCCGGAACTCTCTACGTTTTTTCATTTTTCTGCCGAACAAATTCCGGTGTTTAGAGTCGTGGTGATCGGCTCTTTCCTGCATTGCATGATCTTAATCGCCCTTATCCTGGTCCTTTATTTTGACTTTAAAAGTTTGGCGTTACAGATCTGCGTATTTTTTGTTTTATCTAACGGACTATTGACCTATTTAAGCACGAAATTAGAAATTGCGTATCTGGGCTATGGGTATCTCGCCTCTGCCTTCTTGACGCTTGCCTTTGCTTTTTATGCCTTCGACCGAAAACTATATCTATTGGAATACTACACCTTTGCCCTGCAGCCGGTAGCCCAGCATCGCCAAGAGGGGCTAGGTTAAAACCTTACCCAGCGTTTGGTATAATATGATCAAAACATTACTTTCGTTAAGGAGACGTTTATGGCTTTATTATTAGGCGCAAAAGCCCCGGATTTTGATTTGCCCGGTGTGGACGGTAAAAACCATTCTTTAAAAGAATTGACGGACCGCAAAGCGTTGGTGATTATTTTCAGTTGTAACCATTGTCCCTATGTTCAAGCCTATGAGGATCGGATTATAGCAATTCAGCAAGATTACGCTTCTAAAGGCGTGGCGGTTGTTGCCATCAACGCCAACGAAGACCGGTTTCATCCGGAAGATAGTTTCCCCGTGATGGTGAAGCGCGCTCATGAAAAAAACTTTAATTTCATTTACCTGCGCGATCAAACTCAGTCCGTGGCCAATGCTTACCAGGCGACCCACACGCCGCACGTTTACCTGTTTAATGGCGTTCAGGAGTTGGTTTATACGGGAAAAATTGATGATAACTGGCAAGAGCCCCTTAAAGTGGTCAAACGTTATTTGCGCGCTGGTCTGGACGCGGTTTTAGCCGGCCTTAAACCTTCCGAACCGGAAACTTATGCAATCGGCTGCACGATTAAATGGCTTTGAATCCAATTCGCGCGATTTTCTTTGATTGTAACGGCGTCATTGCCGACGATGAGCCGATACATTTAAAACTATTTCAAAAAGTGTTGAGCGAAGAGGGCATTCGTTTAACGCAAAAGGAGTATTTCCAGAAATATTTAGCTATGGATGATAAGAGCTGTTTTAAGGATGTGATGGTTCGCCACCTTCGACCGCACGCGGCCAAAGATGTGTCCGCGCTGGTTGAACGTAAGGCGGCCTACTATCAAAAAGTGATTACAAAAGAGTTGCGTATTTTTCCTGGCGTAAAAAACTTTGTAAAAATGCATAGCAGACGTTATCCTTTGGCTGTGGTTTCCGGCGCGTTGCTTCGGGAGATTGAATTGATTTTAAAATCGGGAGGTTTACGAAAATATTATGAGTTCCTCATTAGTTCCGAAGACGTTTCGCGTGGAAAGCCTGATCCGCAATGTTATAAGTTGGCGTTAAAGAAAATGAGCCGGATGGGAATATTTCAGAGCAAACGGCTCAAACCAGCGGACTGCATAGCGATTGAAGATTCCGTCCATGGCGTTATCGCCGCTCAAGAGGCCGGGATGAAGTGCCTTGCGGTCACCAATTCCTATACGCGCAAAGCGCTGGCGCACGCAGACTGGGTTTGCGATAGTTTGGAAGGGATTGATATTGATGAGTATTGTCATGGATAAGGATATTTTAGAAACAGTTAGACAAAAAATATCGCAAGGAACGCGGATAAGCCGCGAAGAGGGCGTTTCGCTATATCATAGCCAAGATTTTTTAGAGTTAGGCGCGCTTGCCAATGAGGTTAAAGAAAAAATAACCAATAATTTTGTCACTTACGTAATAAACAGACAGATCAACCCCACCAACATCTGCGTGCTTTCCTGTAGGTTTTGTGATTTTGCCACAAAGAAGAACCGGTCCAACGCTTATGAAATGACCATTGATGAAATTTTATCTAAATGTACGCCCGAACTTAAAGAGGTGCACATTGTGAGCGGTTTGCACCGCGAGTGGCCGTTCGCTTATTATTTGGAAATGGTTCAAGCCGTGCATGAAAAGTTTCCCGCGATCCAGATCAAAGCGTTCACCGCTGTGGAGATCGATTTTTTTGCGCGCATGGAAAAGCAGCCCGCGGAAAAGATTTTGTTGGAATTAAAAAAAGCGGGCGTAGTTTGTTTGCCGGGAGGAGGGGCGGAAGTGTTTTCTGAGCGAGTGCGCAAAGCGCTGTTTCCTTTTAAAATCGGCGCGCCGCGATGGCTGGAAATTCACAAAATAGCGCACGGACTGGGTTTGCGCTCGAATTCGACCTTGCTTTATGGGCACATGGAAACTTA
>JAHFBY010000312.1 GCA_023249835.1 Elusimicrobiota bacterium
GTTTTTGTGACCGGGGTATCCGCTTTGATTGTTTATATAACATTGGATCGGGTGGTGTTTGGAGCCTTGGAGGAGTATGGATTTGGTTTGGCGAGAGTGGTCGAACTTAAAAAATCATTCACCTTTTCCTTTGCGTTGATTTCTGTTTTTCTTATAGTCGCTTTTGGACTGGCCAGCGTCGTGGTTTTTCAGAAGATCGTGGGTCCGTTGTTCGTTATGGAAAAAGCGGCTAAAGCGATCGCCGCCGGAGACTTGACGCAAGAGGTTCATTTACGCAAAACAGATGATTTAAAGGATTTCTTTATTGAGTTTAATGCGATGCAGCAGGGTTTGCGCAGTTTGGTCCAAAAAGACCGCGAAGTTTTGCGTGGGATTACGGTCCGGATTGAACAGTTGAACCATGAAGTTCAACCCGAAAAAATCCAAGGCGAGTTAAAACAGATTTTAGCGGAACTTGCGGACGTGACCGCGCGCTATAAACTTTAATGGCGAAAAAAACAAACGTCCTGGTTATCGGCAGCGGCATTGCTGGACTCACCTTTGCGATTAAGGCCGCGCAAAAACATTCCGTTACCCTAATCACCAAACGTAATTTAGCTGAATCCAACTCCAATTATTCGCAAGGAGGCATTGCCGCGGTAATTTCCCAAGACGATTCGGTGCAGAGCCACGTTCAGGACACTTTGATCGCGGGCGCGGGCCTCTGTCGTCAAAAAGTTGTGGAAGAGATTTGCAGCCGCGGTCCTAGATTGATCCATGAACTGCAAAAATGGGGAGTGAAGTTCTCCTTGTCTACCAAAGGGGAAAAACATTTTGAACTGGGCTTAGAAGGCGGACACTCCCACCGCCGCATCCTGCACGCCGGGGACATTACGGGAAAAGAGATTGAAAACAGTTTGTGCCGCAGGGCCAGGTTGCACAAGGACATCACTATTTTAGAAAATCATGCGGCTATTGACCTGATTACAAAAAAACGGGTGGGCCACGGGTCTGGGGCGGACCTGTGTTTGGGCGCTTATGTTTTAGACGTCCATAATCAATCCGTTAAAAAATTTTTAGCGGATTATGTGATCTTGGCCACTGGAGGCGCAGGCAAAGTTTATCTCTACACCACCAACCCCGACATCGCCACGGGCGACGGTCTCGCGATGTCGTTCCGCGCCGGAGTGCCGGTAGAAAACCTGGAGTTCGTGCAATTTCATCCCACTTGTTTGTATCATCCAGACGCCAAATCTTTTTTAATTTCTGAGGCGGTGCGGGGGGAAGGAGGCAATCTCTTGCTCAAGAGCGGCAAGCGTTTCATGCCCAACCACCACGCCTTAGCGGAGCTGGCGCCGCGCGACATTGTGGCCCGGGCCATTGACTATGAACTTAAGAAATCAGGTGAGGAGTGCGTTTATTTAGATATCAGCCATCGGGGCGCGGGTTTTGTTAAAAAAAGGTTCCCTAACCTTTATAAGACTTGTTTAGAGTTTGGCTATGATATGTCCGGGGCTCCCTTGCCGGTGGTTCCTGCGGCGCACTATTTTTGTGGCGGTGTGAAAGTTGAAGTAGATGGTCAAACTTTAATCCCAAACCTTTTTGTGTTGGGCGAGGCCGCGTCTACGGGCCTACACGGCGCTAACCGTTTAGCTTCCAACTCTTTGCTCGAAGGTCTGGTCATGGCCGAACTGTGCGTCAAAAAAATAAACTCTTTGGACAAACATAAAAAATCAACTTTCTACCGCAATATACCGGATTGGAACCCGGGCAACGCCCGCGATCCCGATGAACAGGTGATCATTGAGCAGAACTGGGACGAGATTCGCCGATTCATGTGGAACTACGTGGGCATTGTACGCACGGACAAACGTTTGGAGCGCGCATTGCGCCGCATTGAGCTGCTCAAACAAGAAATTCAAGACTACTATTGGAACTTCCGTATCACCGCTGATTTGATTGAACTGCGCAACCTGGCTTTAGTGGCGGAGTTGGTGGTCAAATGCGCGCTCAAACGCAAAGAGTCTCGCGGACTGCATTTCACATTGGACCACCCCAGCGCAAATATCGCATCCCTTCCCAAAGATTCTGTCATAACCCCGTAGCGGCACATTGCATGTGCCCCCGTAATAGGGAATTATTTTGCCAGAACGGCAGGGCGCAGGTGTTTAAATACCAATATTTCTATGCCGTCAGTTCGTTTGGCGCTAACCTCTAAACTTTCGCCTGCTTTTATTTCTCCGGATACTATTTTTTGCGCTAGCGGGTCCGCTACGTGCTTTTGGATGGCGCGCTTTAAGGGGCGGGCGCCGTAAGAAGGGTGGAAACCCTCTTTCACCAAGAACCGTTTGGCAGATTCGCTTAAAGATAATTGAATGTCTTTGTCTGCCAGTCGCTTAAGCAATTGGGTTAAGTTCATCTCCACGATTGAGTTCATTTGGTCTGCGGCTAAGCGGTTAAAGAGCAGGATTTCATCGATCCGGTTTAAGAATTCCGGACGAAAGTGCGCCTGCATGGATTCCATGACCCGCTTTTTGATTTCGTTGTAATCTGAACTTTCTTGGAACCAGTTGGAACCAATGTTGGAACTCAAAATGATCACGGCGTTGCGAAAGTTAACGGTGCGGCCTTGACCGTCGGTCAATCGGCCTTCATCGAAGATTTGGAGCATGACGTTGAAAATTTCCGGGTGCGCTTTTTCGATTTCATCGAACAAGACCACGGCATAGGGATGCTTGCGGATCGCTTCTGTGAGCTGACCGCCCTCCTCAAAGCCCACGTAGCCCGGGGGTGCGCCGATCAAACGGGCCACGGAATGTTTTTCCGAGTATTCGCTCATGTCAATGCGGATGATGCTGCGATCATCGTCAAATAAAAACTCTGCCACGGCTTTGGCCAGCTCGGTTTTGCCCACTCCCGTGGGGCCCAGAAAGATGAAGGTGCCGATGGGTCGGTTGGGATCAGCTATGCCCGATCGTGAACGGCGTACCGCGTTGGCAATAGCGCGCAGGGCTTCGGATTGTCCCACCACGCGCTTTTCCAAGCGCTCTTCCATTTTGTTTAGTTTGGCGAGCTCTCCTTCGAGCATTCGCGTGACCGGTATGCCGGTCCAGCGGCCTACGACCGCGGCAATGTCCTCTTCATCCACCTCTTCCTTGAGCATTTTAGTGCCCTTTTGCATCTCCAGGAGTTCGAGGTTAAATTTATCCAGCTCTTTTTGCGCAACCGGTAGGCTACCGTACCGGATTTCGGCTGCTTTGCCTAAGTCTCCGGCGCGCTCCGCATTTTTTTCCGCGAGCTTTAACGCTTCTAATTTTTCTTTTAAGGCGCGGATTTTCTTAATCGAGGATTTTTCTTCTTCCCAATGTTTTTTTAATCCCGCGGTTTTGCCGTGTAGGTTTTCCAGCTCATTTTCAATGCC
>JAHFBY010000313.1 GCA_023249835.1 Elusimicrobiota bacterium
AATCGAAATTGTTCCATTTCCGGGAGTACAAGGTTGCGGGAAGTGAGCTCCCTTTCTTCAAAATTTTGAGCGCTGAACAAATTGTGCGGAATAATGAGGAGCAATGCGGTAAAGGCGCAAGTTGTCTTAAAAATGAGTTTCATAGAGAGATATCCAAGTTGAATTTTGATTCAGTATAACGCATACCGCATTGACTGTAAGAATTCTAACAGGTTATCACTTTTTTGTCAATTTGATTTTGGGGTGTGGATATGGCAAAATATGCGTAAATGGATAAAATAAAATCTAAAAAGAATAACCCCGCCCTTCCTGACCCGATCAGTCCTTTTGTTTACAATATACTTAAGGAAATAGGGATTGATTCCAATAAAAATGAGGGAATGCTGAACACCCCCAAACGGGTGGCCCAGTCTTTTCGGTTTTTAACCCGCGGGTATCAGCAAGACGCCGCTAAAATTCTTCTGCAGGGCTCGTTCTCCGAAAAATACAATCAGATGGTGTTGGTTAAAGACATTGATTTCTATTCTATGTGCGAGCACCACCTCCTGCCCTTCTATGGCAAGTGCCATGTGGCTTATATTCCTAACGGACGAGTAGTGGGACTCTCTAAGTTGCCGCGGTTAGTGGATATTTTTGCCCGGCGACTGCAGGTGCAAGAACGCATGACCCAAGAAATTGCCAATGCCATTGAACTGCATTTGCAGCCCAAAGGCGTTGCCGTTGTCGTAGAAGCGTTTCATTTGTGCATTGCCATGCGGGGCGTGGAAAAGCAGAACGCTTATGCCACTACCAGCGAAATGTTAGGCGCGTTTGAAAAGCATGAACGCACGCGCATGGAGTTTTTAAGTTTTATTCACCGCAACGCAAACCGTTAATAGGTCCTAAGGGCCATTTAAAATCAATGAAATCAACTTTGCGATTATTTCAAAGCATTAAGTTCAATGTGTGGCTCTTTACCTTTTTGGCGCTGGGTGCGGTGTTGGGCACGTTCGTTCCCCAGTTGACCGAAGTTCCTGAACAGGTGGACCTGTTCACTCAAAACCATCCGCTGGCAGCGGGTTGGTTCGGGCGGCTGAGCTTATTTAATATTTATCATTCTTGGTGGTTCATTGGCCTTTTAGGCCTGCTCGCCTTTGACGTTATTGTTTGCAAGTTGATCTTCGGAAAGTTCCCGGGATTTTCGGTCTTTAAGTCCGGTGAAAAGAGCTCAAATTTTGCGCTTGGCCAAGCGCATCAGGAAAGTTTTAGCAGCGGACTTTCTGCAACGGAGTTGGAAGAGCGGGTCCAGCGTTTGTTGCGAAAACAAAAATATGCGCTATCTGGAATTGAATATAAGGAAAACGGCGGGGTGGTTTTGTTCGCCGCCAAACATAGGTTGCAGCGTTATGGCAGTTGGGTAAGCCATATCGCGATCTTGTTGGTGTTGACCGCCAACTTAACAGGCGCGCTCTATGGTTTTCGGGAAGTGGTTAACGTTCCCGAACAGAGCGCTAACCGACTTAAGAACCGGCCCTGGGTGGTTCGCTGCGACGATTTTGCGGTGGAATGGTATCCCGCTAGTATGACTCCTAAATCCTTTGCCTCTAATTTGCGTTTGTTTGATCAGGGACAAGCCGCAATGGAAGCTAAGGTGATGGTTAACCATCCTTTGGAATATAAAAGAGTTCGTATTTACCAGGCGACCTATGGACCCCATTTAAAAGAAGCCCGTGTAGGTTTTTTTAACCGTATTAACCCGGAACGTTCGCCCGTAGTCACGCTGCGTCTTAATCAGGAGTCGCCGGTTCCCGGTACGGAATATTCTTTGCGCATTTTAGAGTTTGTGCCTGATTTTTCAATGAAAGAAAATATGGAGGTGACGTCGCGTTCACCCTTGCCGGAAAATCCAGCCCTGCAAATATTAGTGTCTAAAAATGGACAGCCGCTTAAAGCTCCCTGGATCTTTGAAAAATATCCAGCCATGCAGATGCCTCCCCCACAAAAAGAAGATGAGTTTATTTTAATTTTGGCTGAGTACGTGCCGGCGTTTTATACCGGACTGCAGGTGACCTACGATCCGGGCGCGGACCTTTTTTGGTTGGCGTGCGGGATTTTAGTTTTAGGATTAATGACCCTTTTTTATCTCCACCATCGCAAGCTTTGGATCTATCTTGAACCTAACGTCCAGGGGACCAGGGTGCAAGTGAGCGGATATTCGTCGCGGGGGGCCTCTTTTGCCGCGGAGTTTGCGGGTATGGTCTTGCGGCTGCAAGGTTAAAATTTGGTTGAGTATTATCCGGTATTCCTCAATCTAAAGGGCCAGACAGCCTTAGTTGTGGGTGGGGGCGCGGTAGCGTTGCGCAAAGCGCAGTCGCTCTTATCCGCTCAAGCCCAATTGCGGGTGGTTGCTCCGCGCATAGAGCCCCGGTTTCTAAAGTTGTTAAAATACAAGGGCGGGGAACTGCGTTTAAGGAATTATTCTCCCAACGATTTGAAAGGATGCGCTTTGGCGATTACTGCAACTAACGACCAAGATTTGAATGCCGCGGTCAGCCGCGATTGCCGGAAACGAAACATTTGGGTAAACGTGGCGGATCAAATTTCCCTTTGCAGCTTTATATTGCCTTCGGTTGTGCGTCGAGGCGGAGTTTGTTTTGCGGTTTCTACCGCGGGGTCAAGTCCGGCGCTCGCGCGATTTTTAAAAGAAGAAGTCGGCCATATCTTTGGGCCGGAAGTCAGCAAGTTAGCGCAACTGCTAAAAAAATATCGAACGTCGCTCCTGCGGCTGCCTTATCAGCGCAGAAAAAAATTTGTGAACGGGTTATTGGCGCAGGCAAAGAAAACCGGGGAAATATCAATGTTTGAAAACGCGCTCAAAGAATTGCAAATGAACGTATCGTCCGGAGGGAAATAATATGGAACTATTTGAAAAATATATATTTAACAGCGCTTATATCGCGTACACTCTTTCCGCGCTCTGTTATCTCTACTACGCCGTAAAGAAAAAAGAATCGATCGGAGGATTGGCTTTTATCCTTGTTTTGTTGGCCTGCGCATTGCACTTCTCAGACTTGGCTATGCGCGCTTACATTGGACGGGTCCTGCATCATTTGACCGATTACGTGCCCTGGTCCAATTGGTTTGAAAGTTTTTCCCTGTTTTCTTTTGTGATCGCGGTCACTTTCATCTGCGTGCAGTCCATTTATAAACTGCCGATTTTAGGAAGCTTTGTTCTAACTTTGCAATGGATCATCCTGAGCTTTTCACTTTCCTATCCGCTCTTCGGACAAATGGGTCAAATCCATGGAGCAGCGGACTTTTATCAAATGATGACGACTTCCCGCAACATTCCTCAATTGATGCCGGCGCTCCTATCAATTTGGATGGCGATCCATGTCCCTATGATGTTCATCTC
>JAHFBY010000314.1 GCA_023249835.1 Elusimicrobiota bacterium
GGGGAGCAGCGCTCTTATATTTTACCGGCTCTAAAGAACACAACATCGCCCTGCGCGAACGAGCGCTTAAAGCAGGTTTCACCATCAACGAATACGGACTCTATCCGCTTGCCAATAAGAATAAACCCGCAGCCGGCAGAACGGAAACGGAAATTTATCGAAAACTAGGACTGGACTATATCCCGCCTGAACTGCGGGAAAACCGCGGCGAAATTCAGCAGGCCGCTTTAGGCAAGCTCCCCCAACTCGTGGAGTTTTCCGATATCCGCGGCGATTTTCATAACCATACCACCCTTTCGGACGGTTCCAACAGTTTAGAAGAAATGATTGCAGGGGCCAAAAGTCAGGGATGGGAATGGTTTATTAGCGCAGACCATTCGCAATCGCTCAAGGTGGCAAGGGGCTTAAATCTGGAACAACTCCTCGCTAAAAAAGCGGAAATTAAAAACTACAATAAAAAAAAGAACGGCATCACAGTGTTGCTGGGTTCAGAAGTGGATATCTTAGCCAACGGATCGCTAGACTATGAGGAGAAAACTTTGAGGGAAATCGATTTCCTTGTGGCTTCAGTTCACACCGCCTTTAAACAAGATGAGGAGACCATGACCCACCGCATTACGAGCGCAATTAAGACAGGTTACGTGGACATATTGGGGCACCTTTCCGGAAGGCTCCTTAACCGGCGCGACCCCTACCCCTACAATTTCGCCCAAGTGCAAAAAACAGCGCAAGAATGCGGCGTTGCTTTGGAAATTAACGGCCAACCGCAAAGAATGGACATAACGGACGTGCAAGCCAAAAGCTGCGCGGAAAGCGAAGTCTGTTTGGCCCTGTCCACCGACGCTCATAGCGTGTCTCAATTGGATTACATGCGCGCGGCTGTTTTAACCGCGCGCCGCGCCGGGCTGAGTAAAAAACATCTGTTAAATTGTTTGAGCCTCCCGGAATTAACACTTTGGAAAAAGAACAGGATGGCCAATAATATGTACAATACTAGGGGTTAAAACCATGCAACGTATTATCATTGTTGTTCTGCTCTCATTATTTGGACCCGGACTTGGGCAGTTCTATAACCGTGAATATAAAAAAGGAACCTTGATCTTGTTCCTGTCTTTTGCCCTTTTTTTTGTGCCTCTTTTATGGCTAATCGCAAAAGTGGCGCCGCAATTACCCGACCCCAACAAACAATTAATCACTCCAGAAATGGTGCGCAACACCGTAATGCAAACCATTGGCCAGGACAAACACTTCTTAAACATCATCAGCTTTGTTTTTTTGGGAGTGTGGGCTTACGCCATCACGCAAGCTTATTTTAAAGCCAAAGAAATCAACGAAAGCGGACCCAATGAAACAGACAATAATAATGCCGACGACCGCACAAAAGAATAATAAGTTCGAGGAGGAAACATCATGGTAACAGGAGTAGTGCTCATTCGACTCTCAGCAGGAAAGGAAAAATTCACATTGGCTAAAATCAAAGATACCAAAGGCGTTTGCCACGTATCTGCGGTTTACGGCAGGTGGGACCTCATTTGCGATATTGAAGCGGAAAACCTCCAAAGCATGACCACGGTCGTGGTCCAAAAAGTGCGGCAAATACCGGGCGTAGAGTCTACTGAAACCCTGGTAACAACTTCAATCTGAGCGTTGGCAAGCGCTCTTTAAAATAAGGTGCCCTTCTACCGGTTGATCATTTTTACCCTATTGATTTACTCGAGCGCATATTGGGGGGGATGCTCGCCCGCGCCCAAAACAACTGTTGCGCAAGACTCTCTTGACCCTGCGGAAAACGACACCTACATTGAAAGCTCGATCGGCGACGCTTCCTACTTAAACCCCATCTTAGCAACCGACACTGCTTCCAGTTCTATCAACGGACTGGTCTTTAACGGTTTAGTGAAATACGATGAAACATTAAAAATAACCGGCGACCTAGCCGAAAGTTGGGAAGTTGGAGAAGGCGGATTAACCCTCACTTTTCACCTTAAAAGAAATATCCTTTGGCACGACGGAACGCCTTTTACCGCGGAAGACGTGCTTTACACTTACCTCCGACTCCGCGATCCCGAAGTTAAAACTCCCTACAGTTCCAACTATGAAAAAGTCAAAGAGGTAAAGGTCCTTAACCCCCATACTTTCAAAGTCGTTTACAATGAACGGTTTGTTCCCGCCCTGGAATCCTGGGGTATGGGCATTGTGCCCAAACATGTCTTTGGCGGAGCAACCGGAAAAAACTTTAACGAACATCCTGCAAACAAACGCCCGATAGGCACTGGACCTTACCGATTTAAAGAATGGAAACCGGACGAAAAGATTGTGTTGGAATCCAACCCAAGATACTTTAACGGCAAACCCAAAATTGCCCGTTATGTTTTTCGCATCATCCCCGACAGCGCGGTTGAGTTTTTAGAATTGCGCAACAAAAGTATTGACAGCATGTCGCTGACGCCGGACCAGTATTTCGCTTATCCGGAATTCTTTGAAAGTTACGATAAATACAAGTTCCCAAGCGCGGTATACACCTATCTAGGATTTAACTTAAAAAATCCTCTGTTTGCCGACCGCCGGGCGCGCCAGGCAATTGCGCACGCCATTAATAAAGAAGAGCTGGTTGGCGGCGTGCTCCTGGGCATGGGCCAATCCGCCTCCGGACCTTTCCTTCCGCTTTCCTGGGCCTATAACCCAGAAGTTAAAGATTTTGCCTATGACTTGGACCAATCGCGCGCATTGCTCAAAGCCGCCGGGTGGAAGGACTCCGATCAAGACGGTTGGCTTGACAAGGACCATAAACCTTTTGCCTTTACAATCATTACCAATCAAGGCAATAAAACTCGCGCCCTCTGCGCGGAAATTATTCAACAGCAACTGAAAAAAATTGGCATTAAAATAGATATTCGCGTCATTGAATGGTCCACTTTCATAAAAGATTTCATCAATAACCGCAATTATGACGCCACTATTTTAGGTTGGGCCTTATCCCCGGATCCTGACCAGTACGGCATTTGGCACTCTTCGCAAATGAAAAATGGCCAGTACAATTTCGTGGGTTATTCAAACCCGATAGTGGACAAAATGCTCGAACAAGGACGCCAAGAATTTGACTTTAATAAGCGTAAAGAGTTGCATCGAGCCATGCACAAAATTATTCACGAGGATGCTCCCTATATTTTTCTCTTTTACCCCGATTCCCTGCCCGTAATCCATAAACGGTTCCGCGGTATTAAAGTAGCGGCCATTTCCAGTTTTGGGTTTGGCTGGAATTTTGAAAAGTGGTATGTCCCTAAAAAATGGGTTCGCTACCCGGTAATGGCGCAATGATTCTTTAAGCGTATGCTCCATTACCTTCTACGCCGATTGTTCATGCTCATCCCGCTCTTGTTGGGAAT
>JAHFBY010000315.1 GCA_023249835.1 Elusimicrobiota bacterium
GATGACCAAAACGGAATTGCACTTTTTACAATTTTTAGCGGTCTCTTTATTTTCAACGCTACAGGTGGGACATTTCATACCTTTGGGACCTCCAGCTTAGTCAAACGGTCTATTTTCTTTAAAAACTGAACAATTGTCTTGACGCTGTCCAAACGGAGGCTGTTGGGACCATCTGAAAATGCGCGGTCGGGATCCGGATGGACTTCCATAAAAATTCCGGCTACGCCCAAGGCAGCCGCGGCCCGCGCCAAAGGGAAAACATACTCGCGTTGACCTCCGGAAGATTTGCCGTTGCCTCCTGGAAGCTGTACCGAATGTGTGGCGTCAAAAATTACCGGAACCCCATACTGCTTGATGATCTCCATTCCGCGCATATCCACCACTAAGTTTTGGTAGCCAAAAAATGTGCCTCGTTCGGTTATCAAAACGTTGTCGTTGCCCGTGCTGGCGATTTTATCAATGATGTTGGGAACGTCCCAGGGAGAAAGAAACTGGCCTTTTTTTACATTGACAATTTTTTTTGTTCGGCCACAAGCGATGAGCAGGTCGGTTTGACGAGAAAGATACGCCGGGATCTGCAAAACGTCCGCCACTTCCGCCGCTAAATCCGCATCCGAAGGCAAATGAACGTCGGTTAAAATCGGCAGCTTAAATTGGGCTTTAATTTGACTCAACATCAAGAGCGCCTCCTTCATGCCCGGACCGCGATAAGAGTCATGGGAAGAACGGTTCGCTTTGTCATAAGAACACTTAAAGATAAAGTTTATTCGCGTCTCTTTAGCGATCCGGCTGATTGCTCCGGCCACTTCCCATAAATGCGCTTCTGATTCCATGACGCAGGGACCGGCAATGATGCTGAGCGGCAACTCGTTTCCGATTGATCGGGAACCAAGCTGCACGGATTTTACGGGCGCTTTTTTTTTGGTCTTGCTCATGATCAGCGCTTTTCCGGCTCCCGGTTTCCTGAACCGTAAACGATGCTGGCTGCGATGAACTTCTTAAAAAGAGGGTGCGGGCGCAAGGGGCGCGACATCAGTTCCGGATGGAACTGCACGCCCACATACCATGGGTGGTCCATATATTCCACAATCTCCGGAAGCTTGGCTGGAGCGTACTCTCCGCTGATCAAGAGCCCTGCGGCCTCTAGTTTTTTTCGAAAGCGGTTATTGAACTCATAGCGGTGGCGGTGGCGTTCCCAAATAACGCGCTTGCCGTAGGCGTCTATGGCGCTGGTGTTCGGCTTTAACTTGCAGGGATAAACGCCCAGGCGCATGGTGCCGCCCAGGTCATTAATTTTCTTCTGTCCCGGTAAGAGGTCGATTACCGGAAAGCGCGTGTTAGGGTTGAACTCGGTCGAATTGGCGCCTTTCATGTTGCAGCAGTTGCGCGCCACTTCGATCACCGCGCACTGCATGCCCAAACAAATGCCTAAAAAAGGAATCTTGCGCATCCGCGCGTAGGCAGCCACGGCAATTTTACCTTCCACGCCGCGGTCTCCGAAACCGCCGGGAATGAGGATGCCTGAGACCGTGGAGAGCGCTTCCCAAAGCCCGGGATGGCTGACGTCCAAATATTGGATCTCCACTCGGGTTAGGTTGGCGATCCCGCCGTGGACCAGGGCGTCGATTAAAGACTTATAGCTGTCTTTTAACTCCATATACTTGCCGGCGATGGCAATGGAAACGTTCCGTTTGGGGAACTTTATTTTTTGCACCATGTTGCGCCAAGGCTTGTAGCCGTCGCCCGCTTTTTTCATTTTGGATTTTAGGCCCAACTGTTTTAAAATAATATGGTCCAAACCTTCATCGGCAAATTTTACCGGCACTTCATAGACCGACGCAACGTCGGGCGCAGCGATGATATGGTTGACCGGAACATTGCAGAATAAGGCCATTTTTTCGCGCAGATCCAATTCTAGTTTTTTTTCCGTTCGACAGATCAAGATGTTGGGTTCAATGCCGATCTCCCGCAGCTTGCCCACTGAATGCTGCGTTGGTTTGGTTTTAAGCTCTTCCGAAGCTTTCAAATAGGGTATCAAGGTCACATGCACGTACATTACGTTTTCTTGGCCCATATCAATTTTAAACTGCCGGATCGCTTCCATGAAAGGAAGCGATTCAATATCGCCCACTGTTCCGCCGACTTCGGTGATAACCACGTCTTTATGTTGAGCCACTTTACGAATCTTTTCTTTAATGGCGTTGGTGATGTGGGGAATGACCTGGACGGTTTTACCTAAAAACTTTCCTTGCCGCTCCGCGTTAATCACTTCATCGTAAACTTGCCCCGCAGTCGCGTTATTTTGCCGGTGCATATCGGAATTTAAAAATCTTTCGTAGTGGCCCAAATCCAGGTCTGTTTCCGCGCCGTCGGCGGTAACGAAAACTTCGCCGTGTTGATAGGGGTTCATAGTCCCTGGATCTACGTTGATGTAGGGGTCTAACTTGAGCATTCCGACTTTAATGCCGTGAGAAATCAGACATCTGCCAATGGCGGCGGAACTGATGCCTTTACCTAAAGATGAAACCACCCCGCCCGTAACAAAAATAAATTTAGCCATTATAATTAGAAACCGTCCCTTAATTTTATTTAAATAATTGCGTTACTTTTTCCAAATCAGATTGAGTGTCCACTCCGATCGATTCCTGGTTCACCCGCACCACCCGGATGCGGATACCCCGTTCCAGCGCCCGCAATTGTTCTAAGGATTCCGCCAATTCGAGCGCAGTTTGCGGCCATTTGGTAAAACGCAGCAAAAAATCTCGGCGGTAAGCGTAAATGCCCATATGCCGCAAAGTCTTTGACCCGCTCTTGGGGTTGCGGGAATAGGGGATGGGGGAACGGGAAAAATAAAGCGCGTTGTCTTGAGAATCACAAACCACTTTCACGGCGTTGGGGTCAGAGATGTCTGTTAGGACTTTAAACGGGCAGGCGGCTGTGGTCATCAAGAGCCGGGCGTCTTTGCGAAATGGCTCTAAAATGGCGTCAATAGTTTTAGTCGCCATGAGCGGCTCGTCTCCTTGAATGTTCACCACGACGTCCGCCGCGATCTTATTGCAAACTTCGGCCACTCGGTCGGTTCCGGATTTGATATTTTTCGGAGTGAGCATTGCCTCCCCGCCAAAACTCCAAACCGTGCGCATAATCCTAACATCGTCAGTGGCAACGATCATGCGGTTCAAATACTTGGTCTTAGCTGCTTTTTCATAAACCCATTGTACCATGGGTTTATCGCAAATTTTAGCCAAAGGTTTGCCGGGAAACCTTTTGGAACCGTACCGCGCCGGGATAACGCCAATAATTTGCATAATTTAAAGCCAGTGCAAAAGCGACTTCAGTTCCTCTTGAGTC
>JAHFBY010000020.1 GCA_023249835.1 Elusimicrobiota bacterium
GAAAAGAGCGGTAAAACTGCGTTGCTCCACAACGCGCTCTCTTTTGAGCGCAAAGCGCGGATATAAATTAAAAATTGCTGCGCTTGGGCGCTAAAGAGTTCCCAGCTTTGCGCGCCAGGCATTTCCAATCGCAACAGCTCCTGAACGCTTAAGGCGAAACGCTCTAAAAACGTTTTTAAGTTTACCGCTAAATCGTCTGTAAATCCTTCTGGATGACCATTGACCTTAATAACCATTGCTAGCGGGTCCGGCGCTAAGCGAAGAAGCTGTAATTCCCATAGCCGGGCACATCTAAAGAGCTGTAGAAGCGCCCTAACCCTTTCAACATTGTGATCATAAGCAGCTGAACCATATTCCGGCGTTTCCCAATCAAAGGGTTCAAAGGTTAACTGCGCTTCCCGCTTGTAGGTCCTATATTCACGCTTTATCTCCTCATCCTCAATAAACTGAATTATGGCGTTATCGAGAATTATGCCGACTGATCGGACAATATGTTCAGAAAGGTCCACGAGCGCGTTAAAAAGATAAACGTTACGGTCTATTGGCTTAAATTCCAAAACACCCGCCGCCAAACATTTGGCAAAGCGCTCTTCTGTAACCAGCGCTAATTCTCCGGCAGCGAGTATCTGGGGCGGCGTTTCCTGTAACCGCAATTGCTCCCAATGTGATTTTAGTCTTGCGCCAAAAGTGGAGTCCCAATCAACCAATGAAAGCTCATAACCGTAAGCCAGCCTTAAAACAGCGTGAGCCAGGTTTAAGTGCATATAGTAAGGAATAAAATGCCAAGAATGTTCAGGCGAGTTAGAACGCAAGGGTTCATAATTAATTTCTTCAAATAATTTATGGGTTGTGCTCGGAAGCTCGTTTTTTTGCCGACGACTGTGATATCCTATAAGCTGGACCATAGGTCTGACCTCATCCATTAAACCCGTATAGATATCATCAAACGAAAGGTTAGACTCTAAACCTTGCAGCTTCCGCGCAAACTTTACAAGATTAGTTCCGCAACGCACTAAGCTGGTTAGAATAGGAGCAACGTCTTGATAAATCGACATGTTGGGTATCCGCATTAAATAAGGATGCAACGCCTTTGGATCAATATGGGCGTTGATCGTGGATAAGCCAATTTTTGTCACATAAATGAGCGAAAAGAAACGAAAGTACTGGGTTAGGCGCATCAATAATGCCTCATCCAAAAGTTCGAGGACGCTCACTTCTGCCAAGAAATTGTTAACCATATCATTGATATTTAAAGCGCAGCTATAAACAACTTGTCTGGAACTGTAGTGGAGGAAAAATTGGCGATGCAGTTTAAGGATTTGGGGGTTTTCCTTAAACAGCGGCCATTCCTCTAGGAGCTTCAGCATGCGCACCATTTTTCTGTGCAGATCGTACCATTGTCTTATAAGCATGGAGCTTTGAGTAAACTTGTATGCGAGCGATGAAGAATTTCTATCATAAAACTCAGTCCGGGTTCTTTCCAGCAACTTATTATCTTGAACTATCTGTTCGGTTAAAGCGGGTCCTTTTTCAAAGCCTTCTGGGTTTTCGCTCATAACTTCTTTTAAAAACGTTTCATGGAGGAGGAGAAAACGCGCCATAACTTCCAGGTTATTGCACATCCAAGCCATTTGAGGGTCACGAAAAGATCCAAAATTTATAAATCCTTTACCGATTTTAATAATTTTAGAGGTTCCTTCTAAGATCATCTTTCTCAACCCAGCGCTCTGATCAAGGCTAAACTGCGGATACCCCTCACCCCACGGATCATCGCTGCTTTTTCCGAGCAGTTCATAAAACAAGAGCGACTGGATATGCGTCTGCTTGAGCATATCAATCAAGAGTTTAAGAAGCTTTTTCTTAGCCTTATCCTTGATATTAAATCCAAAATCCATTTGATCAACTTCCAATTGAGTCATTAAAGTTTCCAAAACATCCAGTTTATATTTTAAATTGTTTTCTTCCTCTTCATTTTCAAGATCGTTCTCTTCCCCTAAATATCCAATCAAAAGCACGGCGTATTTTTTTAGCGACGCAAAGGTCGTGCTCCAACTATTTAATACGTGAAAGGCCAATAAGTTATCTATGGAGAGATCATGTGGAACCCGCGGTGCAGCGCCCGCATTTAATTCTAACTTGTGCTGGGCTTCCATTAAAATGGACCGATTTCTATATAGGGTGTTCAAGAGCGTTTTGAACGCCTCCAACTCTTCTTTCTCTTTTCTTTCGCTCATCTTTTCGGCTGTCTCCGCCATAGCGCTCAAGACTTTAATTAATTTATCCAAGGACAGAAGATTTAAGCCCTTGGCAAAACTCATCTGCGCGGCCTCTAAGGTGAGCAAAGAGACGATATAGATGTTTACATATTCCCCGTTCAGGCCCAAACCCAGAGCATCAAATTCCTGCCTGTTGTAATTCGGCAAATAATCTAATATCCCTATCTGCTCATCCTCAAGGAAAGGAGCCTGGGATAATTCAGCCAACAATTTTTCTAAAATATTTATGGAGCGGAAAGCGAGTTGGCGGAATGAATCCATTAACGCTTCGCGGATCGCTCCGGCCGCTAACTCCAAGCCCGAAGGAGCAAAGGTTAAAGTGTCATTGACGCAATAAAATATCGTAACTAATTCTCTAACCCCATAGTTTCCAAGGCCGGACGCATTTGGCGAACGCTTATTTCGCAAGAGCCGATCAGCGAATCCGGCATAAAACAAAATAATCATTACAGGGCCCACAATTAATTTGATCGGCTGTTGCGATATCTTTTCAGTATCGCTATCCTGATCTTCATAAAAAATATTCAAAGGGTTCTGAATTTCAACCCCTGCGCCGTTCACGTTAAAAGTGCATAGGTCGTCATAAAAAGAGTACTTCAGGGTGGTGAATATAAGATCCCGAAATTCTCTCTTAAACTTCTCTGGGATCAGGTTAAAACACGTGGATTGTAGACCCAAGAGAACCGCGCTAAAGAGCGGTCGAACTGGGTCTGGCGTGATCAAGACCACCTTCTCCTCTTGGCCCTCTACCTCATTAAGTATTTTCTCCGACTGTTGTAATAGGCTATAAACATTTCCATAACTCAACCCTTCCACCAAAGAGACTGATAATAATATATGAAAAAACTCGGCCTGCGCAAAAATGTTTTGCATTATGGAAAAAAATGAGGGAAAACGCAGACTCAATTCATCAGCCATGGAGTCTCTCAAAACGACCAGGCTCTGGAGGCGCGAAGAAAATCCCTTATAAATTAGCGGAGTGACGCCCGGAACAATGAGTTTCTTAATAACGCCGGCCTTATCCAAGGTAACGTCGAAGAGCCTAAAAGTGAGGTATGCCAAAAACTGCATATCCCCCTCTGCCTCAATATCTTTCAATTTTGATGGATCTTGATACAGCGTATCCAGGAGCATTTTTTGTTGATTCTTTTCCATTCCTTCCGGATATAATTGAAAGAGCTCCAACCTGAAAATAAGGTTTAAGCTGCGCTTTAAACGACTAAAAAGTTCTGCGCTATTTTGATTCAGAAGTTCCGCGTTACTTTGGTTAGCAATTAAAGTTTCTGGAGTATGTGTCCGATCTACCTGGGGCAATGCCGCACTTGCCAATAGATCATCCAACTTTTTGGCCTCCGCATCTATTTGAGAGATCATCATCGGAGAAGTTAAGCCTTCAATTTTTTTAACCTCTGTTAACAAGTCCAGGGCATCCTTACGCAGCTTCTTCGAAATATAAACCAGCTCGTCTCGGGTAAAGGCGTGGTCATTTAAGCTTAAGCGTAACAGCAAATCCAAAGAGTCCAGAAATGCTAGAGAGGTTTGCAGCAAAATAAACTTATGGAGTTCGTCTATGGGCGGATGATCTTCCCGAAAGGAAACCTTCTCTAAGAGTTCGGTAAAATAACCCCTTAACGCGATAATAGACCTGGCCATATTTTTAAACCAGTCTTTCTCGGACTCTGCCAGGCCGCTCTCGATCCAATGCGTATCCACGAATTCGCTCACCTGGACATGAGGAGGAACAATTGGCCGAGACAAAGGAACCAATAGTTCTTCTAAAGCCGTATGATAGAGTTTGAGCTGTTGATTCAAGAACGCCAGGTTCTCTCCAACTCTGCCGAGGGCCGGGTTATTAAACCTTTGCAATGAACTTTGAATATCATCCGCTTTTTCAGAGATTCGGCTAATTTTTGAGAGCGCCTCCAGGATATCTCCTCGTTTGGATTCGCCGCCTGATCCTGCGCTATCAATGATAAAGAGCTTTGATATGGATTGCCGCAAGATCATAACCTCTTTACCCATGTCAGAGAACCCTTGGAGAAGATGCTTCGTACCTTGGGTTTTCTCTGCTGTGAATTTCCTAAGGCTCTCAACAGCTTCAAATAGGGAGCGCAAACTCTCAGAAAGGCTATAAACCAGATACTCTTCTTTTGACAGTTCATACGGCAACCGACTTTCCTCTACTCCATCGAGTTCAGCATAGCGTTTTCTATACGCTTCTAGGTTTATGAGAAAAATCCCTACATGCTCTAGAAATTTTTCTCCCTCCTCATTATCAACGTCCAAATTGCGCTTCACATCCAAATCTTCAAACCGTTTGTACAACCCTTGAACCAGTTCTCCAAGGACGTCCGAGCTCCGGTTAAATGTCCGATTTAACTGCAGAGCGCTGCCGTTAAGGATAAAAGCGAGACTTATTACTGATAACTCGATTTCAAAGTTTTGCAGAGCGCCTTGGGGTTTTCCAAAACTGACGAAGCGGGTGCGCTTTAAAAGTTCCGAAACCTCAGGCCAGAACGGCTCTTTTATTGTCTCTAAGACCAGTCGCAAATTGTCCCCTGCCAACAATAGGTAATATTGAAAAGATTGCTCTATTACTTTTGAAACTTCGGGTTTGGATACTAACTGACGCCCCGCGGCCATTGCCTGGCTCAAATGATAAACCACAAGGTTAAACCCGTTAGCGACGACAATCGCAGTTTTTAAATCTTCAGGCGAAAGTTCACCGCTATGACGACTAGGATAGCCAAAGATATGAACGGCATATTTTAGCGCAGCAGAAGTTAACCATAAAGATCCAAAAACTGTTTTTTTCAATATGGAGGCATCGCCGCGATAGTTTTTGCCTTTCAATTCACTTTCGAAATCCTGCAACGCCCTCCCTACCCTAAAGTAATTTGCGGAATAAGCGTATTGGATCACTTGATCCATAAGAAGTGAATGAGTTTTTCAAGTGATGCAGCGGGAAGATAATTGGTTGAAATTTAATGTAAACTTCCACCTTTGAGTGGTTTCAGTTTGTTTGGGTTTGCGGGTAGCTATATTTTTTATTCCCTTTGCCATGAGGGGGTTTAGGAAAGAGCGGTTTTTAATAATTGAATCCACCGCGTTTTCTAAAGTTTGTTGCCGTATATTTGAGGAAACGTCCAAGTCCATATCTTCTGATAAGCGCGGGGATCGGTGAAAGAAACGGAGGCAAACTCCCCCCTTTAAAGCGTAGGGCCTGCCCGCCAAGCGTGTGCTCAGGTGATATAAGAAATTTAAATGAAAATATTCGCGCAATTCAAAAGATAATATCGCCATTATTTAATATCATTATAAATTGCTATATATGTCAACTACTCGCATTCCAGCGAAAGCGGGAATCCAGCAATCAAATCATGACTAAACAACCTCTTGCAAGTCAGCGAAATGGAACACTTTATGTGGGAGCGGCCATGACAAGAATTTCAACTAAAAAAAATTGACTCCTTGCGTTTGATGAGGCTAAAGATTAGGGGCGTCTGAGTTTGGATAGTTTGATTTCTTTTATTTTAATGGTTAAAGAATTTATTATTTTGTCTTGATCGATTTTTGACAATGTGTCTATGCTGGGTATAAACCTGATAAGTTCATCCATGGTTTCAATCGTGAGGGCTCCCAAGCGGTGTATTAACGGAAGCTCTTCGGGCAGTTGTAGTAGGATTGAACAGCTAATGTAGCTGTCGCGCTTTAAGAACTTGTAATGCTTTTTTAAAATGGGGTGGCTGAAAGGATAGTTGTTCTTTGAGTTGATCACAAAAAAATAACCCGCTAAAATAAAAATACAAAATTTTTCTTTAGAGGGATTGAACCAGGGAATATTAATTAACCAAATTTCCCCAACTTCAATGTTTGAATCCACCGGTTAATTAGATCTTAATTAAATGGGAATATTGTGCCAACTCCATTTTTTTACTTTTTTTCTCTAGGAAATCGGTAAAATCCATCGGCGCCGTGTTCAAGAGGCCTCTTCTTGCCCAAGCCTTTTTATATGCGGTATATTCATGCGTCTTGTTTTTTATTTGATTAAAATCAAAATCATATTTCTTCACCGTTTCCCAACCATGCTCAAGGGCCTCGATGTCACTTTTTGACAGCATGTCCAAATTTGGTTTTCTTAAAGCTTTGATATCTTTTTTATTTTCTTTACGGAAGGGTAGCGGAGAAGAATTTTCAGTTGCCATTTCAATCGCCAAGCTGTCCTCATTTAAAATATCATATGTTCCTGACGCTACCGGGCCATACGGCAGCGCTTTATAAGAGTCTCCGGAAATTGTTCTTCCGTATTTATTCAAGTGATAATAGTCCGCAAAAAACAATGTTTTTAGAATGCAATACACATCAACGCACGTCTTCTTGCCGGCAATCCAGACAATAACTTCCAACGCTTTTTGAGCGTTGAAATTAAATTTAATTGCTTTCAATTTTTTATTGTTACTTTTCATTTGTTTCAGCTTTTTGACATATAACTTGCTTTAGGAAAAAGGACGCAGCGATAGGATTAACACATCATTATTTAGATGAATAAACTATAATCTAACCTTCTTATTATTTATCACTTATTTGATGATTTGTCAAGTCTGGAAAGCGAGCATCCAGTGACTTTTTATAAGAAAATGCTGGATTTTGTTTGTGCGGAAAAACATGCAGAATTCAATGAAACAACCCTTTTCATCCTTCTTAAAAATGTTTAAGCGGGCTGAACAAGGGTTGTTTCACTGGTCAATGGATGATTAACATCCGCAAGGAGATTTCGGTCCCATTTTAATCACCTCCTTTTTTAATATGGCGCGCCAGCAAGCGTTCCTAATTGTTATAAATTTTTGCAAACTCTTGCGCAAAGTCCTCGAATGAAGTTTGCGTGCTATTTTTAGAGCTGCGCGGTTCCGTCGCTTGAGCCAATCCGTCATTAAACGATTGATACATTTCTACTAGCAGCCTGGAAAAGTCTTCGGATAACCCCGTCGTGATCATGGCTTTTTGCGCATCCGCATAGGAAAATTGAACATATTTTAGATCATTTTTGCTAAGGGCTTTCCCTAAAATGAGGGTCGCTTCTTCCATGGAAATATCGCGCTGCCCCAATAACTCCTGCACGTTTTTTCCCTTAAAGTTTAGGCTCATGAGCAGTTCGGAACCAACTAGCGCGATGTCGCGCGTTGCAATCATGGGCATGGGCAGTTCTGAACGCAACGGGGTGCCGTTGATTCCCATTTGTTTGATCAAGTTAATGTTCTGAAAACAGTTTTCCATAAAAAAGCCGGGCCGCAAATGCATAAGGTTTAAAGGTTCAATAGCATTTAAATTTTGTTCATGGGAATAGAGTCCGGCAATGGGTCCGGTTTTATTCTTCAAATGCGCGGCGACGCTGCTTAAATTAACGCAGTAATTGACCCCGTTTAAAATGATGGCCCGCGCATAATTGCGGCTAACTTTATTTTGATATTCCAAAACATTTAGCGCATTAATCTTTGGCGGTATGAGCGTAAAAACCGCGTGCGCGTTTGCAAACGCTTTTTCCATGTATTGAGAATTTTCTACCGATCCAATAAACGCTTCTGCTCCTTTATCAATCAAAGGCTGAAGTTTTTCCAAGCTCCGGCCAACGGCGCGAACCTGCTTGCCATGATCCAATAACCGATGCACAATTTTACTTCCAATATTTCCAGTGGCTGCGGTAACAACAATAAGCTCTTGCGGCATTTCAATGTCTCCTTTTATCGTTTATAACTTTCCAAATAACGTTTAGTCATCTTTTTGGAATGTTCGTAGGCATCGGTGTTTTTTTGTGCTTTACAAAACAGAGTAGCCCCTTCTAGTAAATACAGAATTGATTCTGCGGCTTCAGCGGGAACCAATTCCTCGGTGAAATATCCTTGATCCTCATAGTGTTTTAAGAGAGCAGCAATGCTTTGACTCCAGAATTGGAGATATTGTTTAACTTTTGCGCGAATACATTCACTTTGATCGCTCAACTCTTGGGCTAAATTACCTAATAAGCATCCTCCGCAGCAGTGGCTACTCATCATCTTTTCGGCATTGCGGTCGAACATTTTCATGACTGTTAAAATCGGATCGCATGTTCGATTGCTTAAAGTATCGGCAATTTCATTTTGCATGCATATAGCCACGTTATCCACTACGGCTAGCGCTAAGGCTTCCTTGCTTTCAAAATAGTGAAAAAGATTGGCTTTTTTCATGCTCAGTGAATTGGCCAAATCATCCATACTCATACCTTTGTAGCTTTTTTGCAGCATGATTTGGCCCGCTGTTTGGAGAATTTGTTTGCGAAGTTCAGTATTTTTTCGTCTGCTCATAATTATACCAACCGAATGGTATAATTATAAAATAACTATTAAAACATGTCAATAGTCACCAATAGGAGATAGTTTTAGTTGATCACGCTCATCTCTTTCCATTTTCCACCGGCAAAACGGCGGTGAAAAACCAGAGCCTGGGATACGATGAACAGGCTGGCTGCGCCCCAAGCCCAAAACAGGGCATGGTCCCAATCTTTCATTTGCCAGGTGGGCCACACCATGATCGGCCAGGGCAGGGTGAGCGCGACTAAAGAAACAAACCGCGTGTCGCCGGCCCCTTTTAAGGCAAAGGAAAAAACCAGGTTCATGTTGTCAAAGTTAGTGAATACTGCGACGTAAAGGAACAATAGAGGCACGATCCGGCTGACTTGGTTCCAAAGGGCGGGGTCGTTGGAGTTTTGAAACCAGCTTAGATAAAACCCGGGAAACAGCGCAAAACTTAACCCCATGACAAAAATGTAGGCGCCGGCCACTTCTAAGCCGCTCCATACGCACTTTTCCGCTTCGTTTGGTTTTTTCTCTCCTAAATACCGGCCCACTAAAACTAAAACCGCTTGGGCAACGCCTAAGGCAGGAAGAATGCCCAGCAGCATCACGGTCACCACGATGCTGCTGGCGGCTAACCCGGCGTCGCCGTTGTTCATGCGTCCAATGAAAATTAAAAATACGGTGAAGGCTAATCCTTCTAAAGACCATTGCAGCCCGCTGGGCAGTCCGTAGCGGATAAACCGGGTCATGAGCGCAAAGTTAAAACGCCAAAGGCTGCGCACGCGGTAGCGGAGTTCGTGCTCATTTTTAAGCAGCAGCCAAAGGCCCAAAAAAGCGGCAAACCAGTTCGATAGGGAGGTTGCATAACCGGCTCCGGCAATGCCCATGGCAGGAAAACCAAAATGGCCGAAAATTAAAATATAGTCTAAAATAATATTACAAACCAGTCCGGCACAGTTTATCCAAATAATGATTTGGGTGCGACCTAAACCCGTATAAAATCCGCTGGCTGAGCCAATCAAAGCGGTGGGCAAGGCGGATGAACATAGCGCAACAAAATAGTCGGTTTCTAAAATGCGCACGTTTGGGGAGTGCCCGATCCATGTGAAGAGCGGGCCGGACAGCGGGATCAGCAATAACATGAGCAGTCCTCCGCCAATGCTCAAATAAAGTGACTGCCAAACCGCGGCGCCGATTTTTTCTTCCTGTTTAGCGCCCACATATTGCGCTACAAAGGTCATGAGGTAGGCCGCGGTTTGCTGCAGCAAGGCCATGGGCACCCAGAACACGCCCATGACCGACAAGGCTGCGGCCAAGGATTCGGTGGAGTAGTTGCTCAAATAAATGCGGTCAATGGTCAACTGCAGGTTCCAAAAGCTGTTGGCCACGATCAGTGGCCAGGCAATTTTTAAAATCTCGATCCAGCGCGTAAAACGGGTTTTCTCAATACTTTCGGCGGACATAACAATATTTACCTTAAAGAAGATAGTTGAGTGAAGGCTTGCTCAACGCTGATGGCTGACATGGGCAAGCCCAAAAGGTTAGGCGAGAGTACGATGTTGCGCTTGGGGTCGCCATAAGGGCCCCAACGTTGCGCGGACATGACCAGCGGCGCGCTGGGATAAAAGGAGAGCGTGGGCACGCCTAAACCTACGGCTATGTGCAGAGGGCCGGTAGAGTTGGAAACGAAAAAATCCGCAGCCTTAATGACTCCGGCTAATTGGCGCAAAGTTAAGGATCCGGCCGGGATCAAATGGATGCGCGGCAAGTTTAACTCTTTAAACCGTTCAATGATCCCCTCCTCTTGCCGGCCCGCAGTGATGATCACTTCCCCTGTTTCCTTTGCGATTCGTTTGGCTAAGTTAATGAAATGATCGACCGGCCAATCTTGCGCTGAACCCGCTGAGCCCGGGTGGAGGATGATCTTTTTACTTGTTTCCGCAATTCCTAGCTGCTTTAAAACTTGTTTTCCACCGCTGACCTCTTTTTCCTGTAGAAAAAGGCGCGGCGGCGTTGGCGTTGGGGAGGCCCCGCACAGCGCAGTGAGCTCTAGGTTATAGTCCGCTTCGTGCTTTAAGGATTGCGAACGGTTTTGGCGAAGCCTGCGGTTGAGCAGCAAGGCCGGTAGTTTAGAAAAGGGACCAACGCGGATCGGCACGTTGGCTAACCGCACGCTGAAGACAGTGGACCACTCCACATAGAAATGGATGGAAACGTCAAATTTTTCTCGCCTGATCTGATCAACCAGCGGGAAAAACGAGCCTTTCAATGAGATGATTTGATTTAACCAGGGGTTGTTTTCTAACAGGGGCGCAGTATACTCGCTTACCAGCATAGCGATGTAAGATTGGGGATACGCCTCGCGCAGCCGTTGGAGCGCAGGGATCG
>JAHFBY010000316.1:0-874 GCA_023249835.1 Elusimicrobiota bacterium
ACACCGCTGAAAAATTTAACACCCTGCATACTCTTATCAATATGATTCATCAAAAAGGAAATCTGGCCATGCAAAAAAATCTAAAAGATGCGCGCGCCAATATAAACATAAAAACAGGAATTCATAGGATCGATGTTTGCAATTTAGCCGAAAGTCCGTTATTTAATAATGGAACAATTGCTAATCATCCGTTAAAAGTTTTGATAGAAGCGACAAGTAAAATGCGCTCATTATTTGACGATCCCTTTGTTATAACCGAGGATTGCCTATCTTGGAGTTGCAAGTTAGGTGCGCATCGGGTGGAACTGTTTGCTAACCTTTCTGCGCCAGATCAAGGCGGATTTTTAAGCTTGCGCTACTTTGAAGGGTCAAAGGATGAGAAAAATAAATTGCGCTGTACCTATTTCGATTTAATCTTGAAGGGCCTGGGCGTAAATTCCAAAATAAAAAGTACGGGAAGCGATCAACTCATGTTGGAAGCCATCCTGGACAAAGATAATGGCGCTACAAAAACAGAACAAATTGTAAGAGCTTTGACTTTTAGTTTAATCGCTCTTCATTTTTCTTCCAACCTAGATATTGCTTTAGGCAACATGAACGCAACTGATCAAGATTTGACAAACTTTGCGAATATATTTCTTGCAGAAGGAACAATGCCCTTATTTTTTGACGAGGAAAACAACTCATTAAAAAATGAATATGCTAAGTATAAAGCTAAAGAACCGAAAAGAACGAAATTTCGCTCTGAACTGAATCAACAGTTGGGCCGCTTGGGGTTGCCTCTCATCCCCACAAGTATCCCCTTTGGCCAAAAAGTGATCGATGAACGCTACATTCGCGTTGTGCAAATTGCTCTCTGCCAAGGAGAGTTATT
>JAHFBY010000316.1:884-3326 GCA_023249835.1 Elusimicrobiota bacterium
TTTATTGATGAAAATGGGATTCTTCAAAAGAAAGTACCCTTTGACCCTATTGAAGAATTAAAAGAGTCCGCGCTTAAAAATACTGATGACTCAATCCAAGCAGCCATGACTTTAGGCACATTACCGCACGAGCTTCTGAGCTTTAAACCGATCGGCGCTATTGGAAAACTTTTAGCTGTTTACAGTCAATTGCAACTAGATACTGGCAACTGGCTCGTTGTCCGCGCTCTGCAAGACCCGGATTCAGGTCTATTGTATTATGCTCAATTGTTTGAAGGAGATGGGAAAGGTCTTTTAGTTCCCTTAAACAATTCTGGCTTTATTGATATATTGCGCGGACAAGGATATTCCCTTACTCTGGCAGGAGTGCCTAGTGAAGAACAAAAATTATTAGCCATGAAATTGCTTAAGGCAACTCCAACTAAAAGTGAAGGAACGCCTCTATGCAAAGGGCTGGCCGCCTCCAACGGCAATGGAATGGGGCGTATGGTGAAAGTGACCTTTAACCCGAATGATACCGGTGAAACTTTACAGGAACCCCAAGGACTTTTTCTCCCATTTACAGATCCTGGCCACCTCAATGTCATTGAGATATCTGAAGCTGTGGTCACCACTGTGGGCGGGTTGCTGAGCCACGTAGCGATCACAACGCGTGAATTTGGAATTCCTTCGGTGATCCTGCAAAATAACACAGAGTGGATAGTTAAAAACGGAGAAACGATTTTGAAAATAAGAATCGTTAAACCAAGCCCAGCCCAAAAAGATAGAAATGGATTATGGGTTAGCCGCAACGTTACGGTTGAAGAGCGCGAAATTAGAGGGCGTGATTGGGTGATGGTGCATGGTAAGGATGGCTACGTCGTTGTCTTTAAGCGTGAAAGTCAAGAGTTTTTAGATCAAGCCCAAGCGGAGTTGAATAAAATTGTAAGCGGCGCGGATAGGGAGCTTGAATCTTTTTCTAAATGGATCAGAGATGTTAAAGGTAGATGTGAAGCCCAAGTATTTTCTAACATCATTGAGTTTATTTTCTTGTCTATTTTTAAAACCGATAAATTTCAAAAAAGCAATGCGAGTGATAAAATTTTAGATGAATTAAGAAGACTGAATGCGCCCGCCAACTCTCTAGACGATGACGGAGAAGAAGAGTCTAAGGAAGAAAAAACCTATTTAGAAAAATTGAATGAAAACCTGTTTAATAGCCATTTGGAAAGATTTAATAACGATATGTTATCGGTCGAAAATCAATTAAGGGACACCCGCTACCCAGGACAAATGGTGCAAATTCATGTCCACCTTTTAGAGCAATTACGAGAGCTAGAAGACCTCTCTAAAAAACTATCCATTGGTCATTATGATGAAAGCATCCATAAACAAAGACTCGAATCATTATTAAAGAACATAAATAGCAAGGTTAATGAATTAAAAGATGAACTTGATCGAAAGGCATTGTTGTTTATTCAGCAAACTGCGCTTATCCAAGAAGATTTACCAAAAATCAGAAAAATTCTAAGGGCAGCCAAACAAATCGAATACAACAGCGATGAGTTAGAACAACTCAGAGAAAAAGAAAATGCCTTTATAAAAAATAAAAAAAGGTCCGCAATGAATACTGTTCCTTTGGGTCTAATCGATGACGATGCCTTAGATCAAGTTGGCGGCAAGTCGGCAAAATTGGGCGAACTCTTAAGAGTCATCCAATCCCTTGGCGCGGATGTTCCAACAGGGTTTGCCGTAACCGTAACGGCTTTTGAGCAATTTTTAAGAGAAAGCCCAAATGAGGAAAAAATATTTCAAGAGTTGGTAGATAATTTTGAACGCGCTATTACAGGACTTTCCAGTGAAAGTGAAGGCGAAAAACAAGCTATTATTAAACAATATTCCCAAGATATCCGAGATTGTATTAAATTAATTCCTTTAAAAAAAACACCGCTTGGCAATCAAATAATTCAATCCTTAACTGACCATGGTATGCAAGACTCCCCGCTGGCAGTGCGCTCTTCGGGAGGGAAAGAAGACTCCGCAGAGTCCGCCAATGCCGGCGCTGCCGAATCTTACCTTTATATGAACGCAGACAATTTATTAGATAAAATTAAAGATAATTGGGCGTCATTTTTTCTGCCGCGCGGCATAATTTATCGCTTAGAGCAAAACATTTCGGAAAGAGCCGTAAAACCAGCAACTTTGATACAAAAAATGGTTAATTCCGTTAGCGCAGGAGTAATATTTACGGAAAACCCTGTTACCGGCGAACAAGTAATTCTAATTAACTCTTCCTTTGGACTGGGCGAAGCTGTTGTATCGAACAAAGTACAGGCCGATCTCTACACTGCAAGTAAAATGAACGGATCTGAAATTCAATTTCCATTTATTGGAGATAAACGTATAAAAATTGTTCCCAAAGAAAGCGGTCAGGGAACCGAAATGTTATTCATAGATAAAAAT
>JAHFBY010000317.1 GCA_023249835.1 Elusimicrobiota bacterium
GCGCCAAAAATCTTCTTCTTAAGCTATTTTGATGAAAAATCCGCGTTTAATTGAATTTAATGTCTGTATTTC
Organism: Elusimicrobiota bacterium; assembly: GCA_023249835.1. Taxonomy (GTDB): domain Bacteria; phylum Elusimicrobiota; class Elusimicrobia; order 2-02-FULL-39-32; family 2-02-FULL-39-32; genus JAHFBY01. Next base: position 73 of record JAHFBY010000317.1, read on the forward strand.
GTAATATCTTGATGTTATGAAGTTTTCTAAGAGGTTGATTTATCCAGTTGTTTTGATCATAAGTGATATGCTTGTGGTTTACCTGTCTTTTTGGATTGCTTATCATATCCGCTTTAATTTTCAACCATTCCTTCACTTTTTTCCGGCTAATAAAGGGGTGCCTTTCTGGTCCCTGTATAAGGAAGGACTGCGGGCTGTGGTTCCGCTTTGGATCCTTGTATTTATCCTTTGGGGAAGGCTTTACCACACGCGGTTTATGGAGGCCGCGGATGAGTTTTTGTCCATTGGCAAAGCGACCCTGCTCTCTTCCTTGTTAATTTTGGCCGTTACCTTTCTTTACCGTCAGTATGACTATTCCCGGCTGGTGATGATTTTGGGTTTTTTTGTCTCTAATGCGCTCCTATTTTTGAGCCGCGAGTTTTGGAAAAAGGGATTAGGACACCTCTATGAAAATATTCTGAATCAGGAAACCGTCATCTTGATCGGCAGCGGTAAAACGTTGCAGACCATTCAAAACCTTTTAAAGCGCGACCGGCATAAAGAGTTGAAAGTGTTCGCTCCTGAGGAGTTCGATGCGTTTAAGAATGCGGTGAGCGCGGGCAGCGATATCCGCGAGGTTTATGTTGCCGGCGAGATCCTTAAAAATGAGCTGCTGCAAGACCTCTTGGACGAGTGCGAGTCTCAGGGCATAGAGGTCAAAATTGTGCCGGAACTCTTAGAGATGCGCATGGGGGAGGTGGTGGTGGACTATTCCTTGCGGATCCCTATTTTGCATTTAAAACCATTGAGTTTGCACGGGTTTCGCTTTTTTGTAAAACGAGCCTTTGATTTGACGCTTTGTTTAATCATCATCGCTATCTTGTTTGTTCCGTTCATGGCGCTGGCGCTATGCATCAAGCTCGACTCCAAAGGAGGTATATTTTTCCTTCAGGACCGGGTTGGGTTTAAAGGCAAGATTTTTAAATGCTATAAGTTTCGGACGATGCATATCAATGCGGAGAAGATATTAGATGAGATGAACCTCCCGAGCTTTCGCGGCGGGCCCGCATTTAAAATGAAGGGTGACCCGCGCATTACCCGCGTGGGCCGAACCATGCGCAAGTTTAGCATCGATGAAATGGCGCAGATTTTAAATATTCTTAAAGGTGAGATGAGTTTTATTGGTCCGCGTCCGCAGGTGCTCAAAGAAGCCAACGGCAACCCGGAATGGGCAAAAAAACGTTACCGCGTTCTGCCTGGAATCACAGGGCTCTGGCAAGTGAGCGGCAGAGCAGACCTCCCTTATGAAGAAATGATGCGGCTCGATATCTACTATTTGGAGAATTGGTCGCCGGGGCTGGATTTGAAGATCTTACTAAAAACATTGCCCGTGGTTTTAAGCAGCAAAGGGGCCTATTAATTCCATGCAGGCATTGATCCTTTCCGGCGGACAGGGGACGCGCATGCGTCCGTTTACTTTATGGCTTCAATGAAAAATATAATGGGCAAAGATTATATTCATATCTTAAACGAAATTAAATCTCGCGTTGTTTCTGCACGGATTCAGGCGGCTCGTTCGATTAATAAAGGACTGCTGAAGTTGTATTGGGATATTGGAGAAATAATTGTTAACCGCCAACTCCAACATGGTTGGGGTTTGCGTGTTGTTGAACGGCTTGCGGTTGATTTGACCGAAACGTTTAAAGGATTTGATGGGTTTTCGTCAAATAATCTTTGGCGTATACGAAATTTTTATTTGGCGTACAAGAATAGTCCAAAACTTGCACAGCTTGTGCAAGAAATTCCATGGGGTCAGAACATTGCTATTTTGCAGATGGTTAAAGACCTTGAAGAGCGAGAGTATTATATACGCGAAACGGTAAAAATGGGATGGAGCCGCAATGTTTTATTGAACCAAATCAAAGCAGGAGCATATCGGTATCGAAAAGCAATTCCTAAACAACACAACTTTCCCAAAGCTCTTCCAGAACATCTTGCGGAACAGGCGGACGAATCATTAAAAAGCGTTTACAATTTGGATTTTCTTGATATTGCTAAACCGGTGCTGGAGCGTGAACTCGAACGAAGGTTGGTCGAAAAAGTTAAGCGGTTTATGCTGGAGCTTGGCAAAGGTTTTTCTTTTATTGGAAATCAATACCGCCTTGTCCTTAAAGACAACGAATATTTTGTGGACTTGCTCTTCTATAACCGTATTTTAAAGTCACTTGTCGCTATAGAACTGAAAACCGGTAAATTTGAAATTGAATACACCGCGAAAATGGATTTTTATTTGGACCTGCTTAACGAACAGGTGAGGCTTGAAGATGAAAATCCTTCCATCGGCATTATTCTCTGTGTAAAAAAAGATTCAGTAATTGTTGAGTACGCAATGCGACGAGCGATAAACCCTATGGGTGTAGCGGAATATAAGTTGACGAATCATCCCCCAAAAGAGTTAAAAGCTCTTTTACCTACTGAGCGTGAGATGAAAGCTCAACTTCAAACGGAGATATAATAGCAGCAGGGGAGCTTACGTATGCAGGCATTGATCCTTTCCGGCGGACAGGGGACGCGCATGCGTCCGTTTACTTTGTACCGGCCCAAACCCTTGTTACCGGTGGCTAACGTTCCATTTTTGAGCTACCCATCGGCGCTGTTGCGCGGTTCGGGTGTGCGCTCGATCGCGCTTTGCATTTCGCAAACCAGCGCGCCTTACCGCTCTTTTATTGCGAGCGAAAAAAAACTGGGCACGGAGATCCGCTGTTTCAGTGAGTTCGAGCCCTTGGGCACGGGCGGGGGGATGAAGAACGCGGAAGAATTTATTAAAAACTGGCCCTGCTTCATTTTTAATGGGGATGTTTTGACCAACGCCAATTTAAAAAAGATGATCGCGTTTCATAAGTCCACGGGTTCGCGCGCCACCATCGCATTAGTTAAGATCATTGACCCTTCAGCCTGCGGTTTGGCGCTGAGCGACGCCGCGGGCAAGATCCATGATTTCATTGAAAAACCGTCGCGGGACTACTTGAATAAAAATCCGATGGAGTATTGGATCAACGCCGGCGTCTACTTGTTTGAAAAAGAGCTCTTTGATTTAATGCCTAAGGGCAAACCCTGCTCGGTTGAGCGGGACATTTTTCCCGACTGTTTGCGGCAGGGCGTTCCGCTCTATGGCTTTAAGCTGCAAGCGGAGGATTATTGGATCGATATGGGCACGCCGCAGAAGTATTTGGAAGCTAACCGCGCGGTGTTAAC
>JAHFBY010000318.1 GCA_023249835.1 Elusimicrobiota bacterium
ATACTTTAAAACTAATCCCAACGAATGTTATCTTATCGTATCCAAGCGGTTTGGCATTGACCCCAAACAAATAGAAAATCAATTGAAAGGAATCATAATGTTGGATGAAAAAATGAACCGGTCCGCATTTACTTTTGCCGCGGGATTACAGTCCTTATACGGTAATTTACAGAGGGTTGGAGAGTTTATAGCTGAACATTCGGGTAAGCCTAATCTGGAGTTTGATACGGATTCATTGATTGACCGTCAATTTGTTAGAAAATAGTATGCGATTATGAGGTGATATTCATGTCTAATCTGATAAAGATCTTAGTTATGGATGACGAACAAGGCATTAGAGATCTTTTAAGTTATGAGTTAGGGGCGCGCGGGTACATGGTAATTACTGCCGCCAACGGCGAGGAAGGGGTTAAAAAAATCGCAGCGGATAAATTTAATATTGTGATCAGCGACATTAAAATGCCTAAGTTAGACGGGTTAGAAGCTCTGGAACGGATCAAGAGCATTGCTCCTGAGACCGAAGTGATCATGACCACTGGGTTTGCCACCATTGACACTGCCATCGAGAGCATGAAGAAAGGGGCGTACGATTTTGTGACCAAACCGTATAATTTAGACGAGCTTTATTCGCGGATTGAAAAAGCGCTAGAAAAACAAAGTCTAGGATTGGAAGTCGCTTCTTTGAAAGAACTAAACCGCATGAAATCCGAGTTTTTAGCGAATATGAGCCATGAGTTAAGGACTCCGATGAACGCGATTATTGGGTACGGCTCTTTAATGCTGGACAAATTGTACGGCGAACTAACCGAACAGCAGGAAACCGCGTTAAAACGTATTAACTCTAATGCCAATAACCTCTTGCAGCTCATTAATAATATTTTAGACATTTCCAAGCTCTCTGCCGGTAAAATGCCGCTCTATTTAGAAGATTTTAGCTTAAAAGAATTAGTGGAAGAGGTCGTAGATATGATGGAGGCCTTGGCAAGGGAAAAGCACATTTTCCTTACTTTAGAGAACTGTGCTGATATTGAGCTTTGCAGCGACAAGACGCGGTTAAAGCAAATTTTGATTAATTTGATAGGGAACGCTATTAAATTCACGAGCCAAGGGGGCATTACTTTTTCTATGTTGTTGGATTCTGATGCGAAACAAGTGATGCTCAGCGTTAAGGACACGGGCATTGGCATTAAACCAGAACACGTGAACACAATCTTTGAAGAGTTCCGACAGGGCGATGCTTCCACGACCCGGGAATATGGCGGAACTGGTTTGGGACTAGCGATCGTAAAAAAATTAACTGAGCTTTTAGGAGGGACCATTCAATTAGAAAGCGTTCGCGGCCAAGGTTCCACATTTTCTCTGCTTTTGCCGGTTAAAATAAAACTGAAAGAAGGCGGAGACGCCCAAACTGACGATTCTATAATCGCGAGCTCTTTTGCTAACGCGAACTCAGAAGAGCGCCAGAAAACCCTTTTAGCCATTGATGACGACCCGGAAGTGTTGAAGCTGCTTAAAGACAGTTTGTTTGATAGCGAATATAAGTTTGTAGGCGCGTTGACCGGGGACGAGGGGATATCTCTTGCCAAACAGCTGCGTCCGTTTGCCATTACTTTAGATATACTCATGCCGCATAGAGACGGTTGGTCCATTATCCAATCATTGAAATCTGATCCGCAAACCTGGGGCATTCCAATCATCATTGTTTCCATTATGGAAAATAAGCCGCTAGGGTTTTCGCTGGGCGTTTCTGATTATATTGTTAAACCTTTTGAAAGAAAGGCCCTTTTGGAGCGGCTGCATTATTTAGACGCCCTTAGAGATAAGAAAGTGTTGGTGGTAGATGACGACGAAGAGTTAAATAGTTTTATGCAGATGCTCTTACGCAACGATGGTTATGAGGTACTCTCCGCCTATAACGGGGAGCAGGCGCTAGAACAAATTGAAAAGCAAAAGCCGGATATCGTGCTTTTAGATTTGATGATGCCTCTGGTGGACGGGTTTGACGTTTTAGAAAAAATTCAGATGAACCCTGCGCTGGAAGAGGTTCGGGTTATCATTATGACGGCTAAGAGTTTAACCAAGGAAGAAGCCGGTATTCTCCATCAGCGGGCAGAGCTAATTATTGAAAAGGGATCCAAGAGCCTAAAAGAAATCCTTTCTGTAATTAAGAGACGCTTAAGTTCAGTTCAGGAAAAGGCATAAAATGGAAGATATTAAATTTCGTTTTAAAGATGAATGGCTCTTGAAAGCGGTAAACAATATTCCTGCGGTGTTGCCGGACAATATTGAGTTTTTTAGGCGTTCGCAAAAACCTTACCTGGCAGAAGCCTTAGTTCAATCTCGGATCGCCACGCCTCAAATTATTGGACAAGCGGTTAGGGATACGTTTAATATTGGTTTCGTGGATATTTCTTCTAAAGATGTTGAGAAGATGGCTTTGTCGTTGGTCCCTGAGAAGGTTTGCCGTAGGCATCAATTGATCCCTTTCCGGCTGGAAGATGAATCCATCCAGATTGCAATGGTCAACCCGTTTGATTTGGACGCACAAGGCGACGTGGAGGTTCTTTCTTCGCGGCGACCGGTATCTTATTATTGCTTGCCGCACTATGCGGACGCTTTGCTTGCAGAACTATTTAACCCGGAGCTTGCTGTTATGGGTCTTATTGATCGGTTTATTGAAAGTGAATCCGTAGAGGTGGTCAAGGCTGAATCGTTGGAAGCAAAAGAAGTCGCGTTAGATAACATTATGTCTCCGGTCATAAAGTTGGTGGACAGCATTATCGTTAAAGCTGTGCGCATGCGGGCTTCGGACATCCATATTGAGCACGAAGAAACGGAAAGTTTCGTGCGTTGCCGGGTTGATGGCGCGCTCAAAGTGATTATGTCTATCCCTAAGCAGATCGCAGCGGGGCCGGTGGTGTCGCGGTTAAAAATTATGGCAGAACTGGATTTGGCCGAACATTTCCGCCCGCAAGACGGCCGCGCAAAGCTTTTGGTGGGAGGAACTCCCATTGGTTTGCGGGTCTCCACGCTGCCCACTTCTTTCGGAGAGAAGGTGGTCCTGCGCATCCTCGACCCAAAAACAGCGGAAGTCCCGTTTAAAGAGCTGGGTTTTAGCCCTGAAATCATTACGCGTTTTAATTCCATCCTCAAAGCGGAACAAGGGATGGTGCTGGTTACCGGGCCCACAGGTTCAGGAAAGACCACCACCCTTTACTCTATCCTTAACAATATACGCTCTGAAGATTCCAACATCGTGACAGTTGAAGATCCAATTGAATATAAACTAGAAGGGATCAATCAGGT
>JAHFBY010000319.1 GCA_023249835.1 Elusimicrobiota bacterium
GACCGGTGAAGGTTGGGGCGGCGGTGATGGACAAGGAGGCGGGTTACCGCTGGACCGTTTGCCGCAACTTTTAAACGAAGCCGAGGTTCTTGAGCTGTTGCGGGAGAATTATCCCTACCAAGAAAAGTCCATGGGAGTGGAAGGTCAAGTTTCAGTGGTTTTGCATATAAACGAATCTGGGCGCGTTAGCGCCGTGGAACTGGAGGAGTCTGCTGGGGCTGCATTTGATAAGGCGGCCTTGATTGTAAGTAAAAGGATGCGGTTTAGTCCAGCGATGATACGAAATAAAAGCGTGGCTGTAAGGACAAGACAAAGAATGGTTTTTAAGATAGAGGATTAGTTGTGTAATGTCGCAAAATCACATTGAAAAAAAATGATTTTACTGTTAATGTTGTTCATAAGTCAGGTCTAGCGCTAATATGTAAGTTAATATGGGGAGGTCATCAATGAATAAAATAACATTAGTTTCAATATCGGTAGTATTAGGCATGTCTGTCTATACTTATGCTGAAAATGCAGAACTTAAAAATCCAACGGATCAATCGGAACAGGGGCGAGACTCTAGAATGGAGCATCGCCAAGAGCAGAGACAGGAAAATCGGGAATTTAGACAAAAGCAGAGACAAGAAAATAAGGAGTTTAGACAAGATCAAAAAGAGGAGAATCGTGAGTTTAGATCGGAAAGCAAAGAGACCGGGTCTATGCAAATGGAAAGTTCGGGTGGAATGAGTGAAAAGAGCGGGGAAAAACGGATGAGACGACGCGGTTCGTCCATGGAAGAAAGGGGTGAACACCGAGAAAATGTAGGGGAACGGATGGAACAAAGCGGTGAACGCATGGAGAAACGGGGAGAACAGATGCAAAAAAGAGCAGAACAACTTTCTGATCAAGGGAATGAACGCGGAGCGCAAAAAATGGAGCGTCGGGGTCAAATGATGGAGAAAAGCGGTGAGCAGATGCAGCGTCAGGGAGAACGCATGCAAAATCAGGGGGAAGGCATGCAACGTAAAGCCGTAGATATGCAAAATAGAAAGAGTGAAAATCACTAAAATCAACAAATACCCGACTACTTTATCGGCTTTTATGGCTTGACAATTATTCCGTGATTTGTATAATTATTTACAAGTTATGCCGAACAATTTAACGATACGAGTAGGCGGGGACACAGGAACAACTACGGGTGTTATCTCGACCGGGGAAATGCTTACTGTTGCATTGGCCCGATCCCAGTATGATGTTTTTACTTTTAGAACCAATCCTGCTGAAATTAAGGGTGGTCAGGCCATGTTTCAAGTTCGTATGGCCAATCACCCAGTTTTGTCGCAAGGCACGAGCCTAGACATTCTTGTAGCTTACGATGAAGAGTCTTTAAAACTGCACTGTAAAGATGTTAAGTCAGAAGGGGTATGTCTGTTTGATTCAGATGTTTTTTTGCCGGGAAACGGCGCAAAGGATCAATCTTACGGCATACCTATGACATCCTTGGCTGCCAAAGAGTCCGGAACAAAAAAAGCAAAAAACGTCGTGGCTTTAGGAGCGATTGCTGAACTTTTAAATTTGCCTAAACCTTCTATTGAAGACGTGGTCAAACAACAATTTGGCCATAAAGGGGAAAAAGTTGTTGTCGGCAATTTAAAGGCATTAGACGCTGGGTGGGCCTGGGCAATTTCTAACACCGTAACTAAAGAGTTTAGCGTAAAACCCAGAGAGTTAAAAACATTGAAGTTGGTTATGTCTGGTAATGAGGCCATGGCAGTGGGAGCCATGCATGCGGGTTGTAGGTATTATGCGGGTTATCCCATAACACCGGCAACGGATATTCTTGAGTTTTTAGAAAAGGAATTGCCCCGAGTAGGGGGCATTGCCATTCAAACCGAAGATGAAATTGCGGCAATTACTTCTTGCATTGGCGCTTCATTTGCGGGCGCCAAAGCAATGACGGCGACATCTGGGCCTGGGTTTTCATTGATGATGGAAGCTTTAGGATTGGCGTCTATGGTGGAGTTGCCATTGGTCATTGTGGATTGTCAACGCGGAGGGCCTTCTACGGGGTTGCCCACTAAAACAGAACAATCTGATCTAATGCAGGCAATATTTGGCGGACACGGAGAAGCTCCGCGCGTTGTAATGGCCCCCTCCAATGTTAAAGACTGTTTTTATGGTATTATCAAAGCGTTTAATATTGCTGAAAAATATCAAATTCCGGTGATAATGCTTTCGGATCAATCCCTATCGCAACGCACGCAAACTTTTACCCGTCCTAAAATAGATACTGTTGAAGTATGGGATCGCGTAGTGGCATTGGCTAAAGATTCTGCGGACGGCAATTATTTACGGTTTCGAATTACTGAAAACGGGGTTTCCCCCATTGCTATTCCCGGTAAATCAGATTGTACTTATGTTGCAACCGGTATTGAACATAATGAAAAAGGCGATCCCAATTATACCCCGGCTAACCATTTTCGCATGACTACCAAACGACATAAGAAGCTGGATTGTATTGCTAAAGAAAAAGGATTTACGCGCCGATACGGGGATGATCATGCGAAGGTGGGCATCATTTCTTGGGGGTCAACAGAAGGACCAATTGAGGCGGCTATTCGCCAGGCGAATGAAATGGGCTATGAGGTTGCAGCTTTGCAGTTAAAGATGATTCATCCCTTGCCCGATGACGATATCCGCCCTTTCCTCGCGTCGGTCCAGCAAGTGATAGTTCCAGAGTTAAATTTTACTGGACAACTTAGCCAAATTTTGCGCGCCAAATATATGATTCCAATAATTAATTTAAATAAGTGTGCAGGCGTCCCCTTTACCCCGGAAGAAATATTAAATAAAATTGAAGCTGTATTATCTAAGAGTTAATCCTATGACTGATCCCGCACCGCAAACTTTAAAAGAAAATAAAAATGTGAAAACAATCGCTGATGTAAAGAGCGATGTGGCTGCGATTTGGTGTCCTGGGTGCGGTGATTTTGGAGTGCTTTCCGCTATTTATCGCGCGGCGATTGAACTCGATTTGGATACAAAAAATACGGTTATCGTGTCCGGCATCGGCTGTTCGGGAAGGTTGCCGATTTTTACCAAGTGTTTCGGATTCCACGGCGTGCATGGCAGGGTGTTGCCAACGGCAACCGGTTTAAAGCTGGCTAATCCTAAACTGATGGTTATAGCTGTGGGCGGCGATGGAGATGGTCTAGCCATCGGCGGCGGTCATTTTCCGCATGCGGCAAGACGAAACGTTGATATTACCTATATTATGATGGATAATTCAACTTATGGTTTGACCAAGGGACAGGG
>JAHFBY010000320.1 GCA_023249835.1 Elusimicrobiota bacterium
TTCATGGGGAAAACAATAACTTGTTTATTAATTTGCAGCAGATTTCAAGGTTGACCCATCGCTCTTGGAACAGGTTCTGTGCAGAGTTAACCAATGACCCTTTGGGCATGATGGCTGAGGGCCGTTCCCTACCTCCCGGCATTACTCCTGAAACTTTGACCTTAAAGCGTCCGGAAAAGCTGCACGTGGAGGTTGAACTTGACATCCTGGCCGTTGCCTTAGCGGACGATTTTAACAACTTGAACGTCCTTCTTGGAACCATTCCTTTGCCGGAGGAGGCCAGAGGACTGATCCTAAAGAGCCAAGAGCGCGTTCAGGAAGGTTTGCGGTTAGGAAGCGCCGGCCAGTTGCAGCAACAGTTGCTTGCCGCAAACGAATCAATTTGGGAACTGAGGGCGGTGTTGTCCGCTTATCCGCATAAAACGCCGGAAATTGTAAACGCCATAGCTTTGGCGCAAAGGATCGCTGAAGTCACTTGCCGGGGAGTGGAACAGATTAAATTTATGGATAGCTACGAGCCCCAAACAGTCCGGCCCTTTAAAGCTAAGAGCTGGGCGCAGGTGTTGGACAGTGAGGCAACCGATTGGGACCGCCGCGCTTATACGGCGCAAACGCGAACGCTTGAAATTGTCGCGAAATCAAAAAACAGCTTTTACCAGCTCAGTTATTTTAACCCTGTGATCGACACTTTGCTTTATCGCGTCTTAACGGCGCTGGGCAATGAGGTCAGGCAAAATCAAATGGCGGATAATTTTAAAAGCCTTTACGGCGAGCGGGCGAGGGTTGAGTCCGAACTTTTCTCCGCGGGCCAAGCCGGCCCTGCGGTTATGACTAATTTTCCGCAAGTTTTTAAGGAGCATTTTTTAAAATGCAGGTTGTTCATTATTGATCAGAAAAAATGGGAGGAACCCGCTCCTCTTTACGCCGTCCGCATGACCGGTAACATTACGCACATGGCCGAGGGCTGGAAATTGTTTTTAGAGCTAACTTATAAGCTGGGAGCGCAAACCAACAACCGTTTGGTGACCGACCTCTCCATGCTCGCGCTTCATCAAATTGAAACGGAACTGGACCCTAAAATTAATTCTGCGCGCTTGGAAAACAGACCTTTCACTATTGATGAAATTGCAAAACTAAAGGATTGGGTTAGTTCCATGGCGGGCCTCTATTACGCGCTGGCCAACCTCATTTTAGAAGATAACCGGACCCTGCCAATAAAACTTGAGTCAAAACCGTTGCCCAAAATTGAAGAGCTTAAGGTTGATGATGAACCTCCCCTTGTGCCTCGTGGAGGCAAAAAAAACAGAAGAAAGAAAAGGCAAGATGAAAAACAAAGCGTTCTTCCGAACTTCTTGACCACAGTTCCAGAACCGACGTTTAGTCCCGCGCAAACCCTTGTTCCCATCACTTACGCGAACGTGCTTAGAGGGTTGGTTAAACCCCCTACCCCCCCTAAACCGCTAACCTTGACTGTTCCTCCTATCCTAGATGATGAGAAACAAACAGAGGAAATCGTGGAGAGCGAAGGTGAGTTTACCGTTGTGGAGATCGTTTCCCATAAAAAAAAGCCGGCAAAAGAAAAAAAGAAACAGAACCGTTCCGCGCAAAACAAAAGCCGGCCCAAAAGATCTGTCCTTGCCAAAGAGGAAGACAAGGAGCCCGACCCCGACCCTCAAGTTTTGGCCGCGCAAGGACTGCGTTACAAGTTAGAGGAAGCCAGTCAACTATTTGATAAGAAGTTAAAAGAGGCGGGGGACGCTTTGCGTTTGGTGGACTCTATCCAAACGGGCAGAGTAAAACTTAAAAACGAAGTCAAGATCGCCAAACAGCGCAACGCTTATGTGACGATGCGCTCTGCGCTCTTAGAAATGGAGGAGCTTACCGAAGGGATGTACCTGATATTTAATTCGACTACGATCAGGGAAGAGTTTCCGGAGTTGCCGTTGAGTTTTTTTACTAACCTGCAATTTGAAACTCAGCGGGCGCTGTCTCGCCATTTAGCCCTGCAGCACCCCTTAGAGTTAAGCGGGGTATTAAACAGCAATGTTCGTAAACTTTCCCAATTTGTTGGGGAACCCGAGCGGCTCGAAATTTTACAAGGGTATGTGTTTATCTCTGTTGGATTGGTGGCGCAGCAAATAGCGCTGCGTACAATGTTGCTGCATTTTGAACAGTTGCCGGACGCAACAACATTTGAGAATTCGCAAGAGTTGAAAGATTTAATGCCCCGACTCTTAGGCCTACGTTCAAGTTTAGAAGAGCTTGGAGACGTGATCCGCGACCAAAAAGATTTATTGATTTGCGCGATGGACCCGGGATTCATTCCGTCGCGGCGATCGGTTCGCGACTCTTTAGCGACTTCGGCTAAAGTAACCAACGATTTGAGCAAAGGAACCTTTTTTGATCGAGCGATCCAACTGTGCACTAACGTCTTAGAGGTTGCTGAAGAAAAAACTAAAGCAGACAGCGGGGTGAGCGACGCGGAATTTTGGATTTGGTCCATTGTGCCCCACACTTATTATTGTTCCGGGCTCCTCACTTACATGGGAATTTTAGTGCGCCTGTTGTTTAATCAACGGCAACCTGTCCCCGCGCAAACCTTGATCAATCGTAACTTGGCGTATGCCCGCTTCATAAGTGAACATTTAACACTGGGGGACGTTGTTATTGCTCGTGAACTGACCCAAACAATCCTTGGCGCCGCCCAAGAGTTTCCCAACACCAACGCTTCGGTGAACCTGTTGTTATTGGGAAAAACAGATAAAGACAGCATGGACGCCTTTGACTTGGACCGCCTGATCTATTCGCTTTTAGCGATGATTATGCCTCAACGGCAACTGCTCGTACTTCTTTTAGAAACCGCGGTAAAACATATTCCGGCGGTTGACGACACGGACTCTAGAGGGCTCTACGTTGCCAAACTCAACGAAATTTTAGGGGTTTACACTGCGGATGAGGTTCTCTCCGTCCTCCCGGTGATCTTAGCCCAAGACGCGGCGCCTTTAAGCCTGGAACTTGCGACCCGGCATGAATTTTTTAATAAACTGCTTGAACTTGCCCAATCCTTGCGCGCGATTGAACTCGAACTGCACGCTTTGGCCACGGATACAGAGTATCTGGCCATTGTTGTTTTGCCTTTTATGCGCCTTTTGCGCGACCCTGACGAAGGGGGGACCCTTTGGAAAAAGCTTTTAGATATTTTGCTCGGCATGAACCGAATTTCTTTTATGATAAATCAGTTAAGCGAAATCGGCAGCCGGATAGAAAGTTTCCCCCTGTCGGTCATA
>JAHFBY010000321.1 GCA_023249835.1 Elusimicrobiota bacterium
TGGTTCAGCGTTCCCTATTTATTGGGCAAGAGGCTTGGCGCCAATTCACTCCCCTGCCTTTTTGCGCGTTGTCTGTGGGCGCATGCTTGGCGTTGGCGCGAAAACAGACCCAATCGTTCGCCTGGCCTTTAGCGCTTTTTGTTTTTATTTCAGGGCCTTTCTTTTTTATGCTTTCCAACGTTTCTGTGGTTGGACCCGGGTACGGAATATTAGCCCGTTTTTTGCCCGTGCCATTTTTAGGCTTTTTTATTTTAGGTTTAGCTGGACTCATTTTGGTTAGGCAGCCGACAATGGTCGCTTTTATTTTTGTTGCGGCTTATGGCCTCTCGCCCGAGCGAGTTTCAGCCCGCGCCAACCTTTTGCTAAATGACTATAGCCAAAATATACAAAAAACTTTACCTTGGGGAGCCGCGCTATTATCCGAACGCGCGGATGAGTTGGAATTTGCCATGGCCTATAATTTATATGCGGCCGGGAAGCGTAAAGATGTGCAGTTCGTAGACTGCAACGCCGGCGTTACCCGGTCCATTTACGGTGAAGACTATTATCGTATTTGGGGTAAACCCCGGCTTAAGATTAGGGAACAAGTTGAAACGCGTTATATTGAGAGTTATCCGGGTCGGGTCTACTACGCTACTTTAGAGCCGGATATGATTCCAATTCCGCGCGCGCCGCATGGCCTGCTATATCTTTCTAAGCCAAAGGCGCAAGAACGATCTTGGGATTGGGCTCGCTTTTATGTCTTGCGGGCGGATATGGAACGGCCCGGCTTTCGCGGGGATACGCTCATTGAGTCTTACTGCCGACTGTTGGGACATTATTATTTAAACGCCGGACTTTTTGCGCAGTCTGAACAAGCTTTTCGCCGGTTAACTTTGTTGGGTTCTCCGGGCGCGTTAGCGTGGTATCACACCATTGCTTTATGGTATTTTGATAAAGGCGCAACAGACTGGGCAGAAAAATATTTTCGCCTGGCCTTGGCCAAGGACCCTGAGCCTGAAATAGTGCTGTGCAATTTCGGCATTTTCTATGAAAAAAAGGGAGATTGGAGTCGCGCGGAAGAATGTTATTGGTCGGCGATAAAAAAACATCCGGACTCTTTTCAGGCGCATTATAATTTAGGAGCGCTTTATTGGAAACAGAGCAAGTGGCCGGAAGTTGTGCGCGAATTCCAAAAAGCGCTCCAAATAAAAAAGGATAACGGCGCGGTGCAAAAATATTTAATGGCGGCACAAAAAAACTTGGAGGCGGCGCATGCCCGTTAAGGATAAAATTCGTTTCTTTTGGTGTCCTGCCGCTCTTTTCATCTTTGGTTTTGGCCTCTACCTTTTCTCCTCGGGTCCGGCAGTGGCTCCTTACCGCGATATGGGGGAAATGGTGGCGGTGGGCCATACCTTAGGAATCGCGCACCCGCCCGGTTACCCCGCCTACACCCTTTTGGCCAAAAGCGCTTCACTCCTGCCCCTGGCAAACCCATCCTACCGCATCAATTTGGTTTCAGTGGTCGGCGGGGCTGGAGCGGGCATGCTTTTATATCTATTTTTGTTGGAGTTGGAAGTCTCCTCTGCCGTTGCATTTTTAGCCGCAACCCTTTGGCTGGCAGCCAACGGGGCTTGGATTGTGTCTATCGTCACTGAAATGTATTCCTTCAATATGGTTTCGGGCCTCTTATTGTTATGGTTTTGGCAGAAATATTTACAAACTAAAAACGATTTAAGAGGGGTTAATCTGGTTTCTTTTTTATTTGGGCTTTTAATGGGCGTGCGTTTGGATGTGGTGCTTTTGGCCCCGGCTTTTGCGGGCCAATTCCTCTATACAAAATATAAATTTTTAACGTTTGCGCAAATTTTCCGGATTCTAGTCAAAAGCTTTTTTTTCTTTTGTTTGGGAGCGTCGATCTTCCTTTATTTGCCCGTGCGCTCTGCGCGCGCGCCTTTTTTAAATTGGAATAAACCGGACAACTTGAACCGATTGTGGAGTTCAATCACGCGCAAAACGCATGGGGGAACCCTCGATCTCTTATCTAAAGAATATAAGCCGGGCGAACTCTTTTGGACAGATTTTAAAATCTATCTGGCGGACGCGGGCAGGCAGTTGCGCTGGGCCGTTTTTCCTTTGGCAATTTATGGCGCGCTGCTTTTATACAGGTCAAAAAAACCAGCATTTTTTCTTATAGTCTTGGGTTGGCTCATGAGCGGTCCTTATTTTATTTATAAAGCTAACATGCCGCCCAACCCGCACGCTTTGGCGGTGCTTGAACCGTTTTTTCTTTTGCCCAACATTTTTTTAGTAACCTTATCAGCTTTGGGGGCCGATGTTTTGTTTAAAGATGTTCGCGTGCTGTTGTGGCTGCCAATAATGGCAATTATTGCCGCGGTCAACCTGGGCTTGCGCTGCGCCGAAGTTTCTAAACGCGAAAATTACTTTGGCTACGATTACGCTAAAAATATTTTTAAAACCGTGCCGCCTCGGTCTATTTTGATCATGCAAAAGGATGTGCAGTTGTTCACTTTTTGGGCCCTGCAATACGCTCAGAAAATGCGTTTGGATACGGGCGTTGTCGCTAAAGGTTTGTCGGGCAGTCCATGGTATGTTGAGATGAGGGCTCAAGATGGGTTGGACGCAAATTTAGGACCGCTCCGTTCAGCCTCGGATTTTGAACAATTCTTGAACTTGAACCGCTTAAAGCAGGTCTATATCGGGTGGGACGCGGACCTGTATCCTTCACCGTTAGTGGAACAAGTTCCAGTAGGACTAGTGAGCCGATTAATGCTTAAAACTCTAAGAAACGTTACTGCGCCGGGTCAAGCGCCAACGCCTAATTTTTATCGTGATTTTTATATTTATCGGGGAATCTTTAATGAACAGTCTCAGCGGGAATTTTTCAGTACCGACATCATTGAAGATTATCGCAAAGGCCGGATGGCCCAAGGTATTGAGCTTGATAAGGTTCCTCAAAAAAAGGAGGAGGCGCGAAAACAATGGCGGGCGTGCGCTGCGCTCAACAGTGAAAATCCTGTGGCGTATTACCGGATCGCTTTCAGTTATTTGGAAGAAAATAAATTGGATTTGGCTCTTCCCGAATTCTTGCGCGCCGAAGAGTTATATGAAAAAACATATCGCCTGACCCAGGAATACCATTCCCTGCCTTCCGTTGTGTCAAACATAAAAACAGAATGGGTGGAATGTTTGGTTAATATCGGCGTGATGTATGAACGGTTAGGAGACGGCAAAGCTTCGGAGTCGTCCTATCTAAAGGCGCTGGACATCCTGCCCGGGGAAAGA
>JAHFBY010000322.1 GCA_023249835.1 Elusimicrobiota bacterium
GCCACCCTTTTAATCGCTGCCAAAAAGTGGCAGCTTTGGATTAAACTGGTGGCAGGTTTGCTTTAAACTGGTGGCAACTTTGAATTAAACTAGTGGCAGGTTTGGATTAAATTACGCAGTATGTAACAAAAATGTAAATTATTTGTATCTTTTGCCCTTCAAATGGATTCGCTTTTCACCTCAATGGGAACGATCTCCCCGTTCATTTGAGTTAGATAATCCACTTCTGTGGTTGAGCTTTTAGCGTCTCTGGTCCAAAAATACAAGGTTATAATCTTATTTTATAAAAGATTGTCTCTACAGTGGGGAGACAATTATCCTTGGACTATGGCCAGGGGTATTCTGAAAAGAACCTACGCCACATGGTTCGATTCGTTGAGTCTATCTTCATGGAAAAGGTAGACGTTTTCATTTTTTGCGATTTTAATCATTTCTGGCGTGAACCCACTCTTGGAAAAAAGGCAGTAACGTTCTTGGCGGCGCTGCTTGCCCCAGTCTACAAAAGGGCTTTTTTCTTTTAAACGACTGTAAATATCCGTTCCCACGGGTTTCTTGCTCCACTTTACTTCTCCAAATAATATTTCGTTAGTTTCGGCGTTTAAGGCCACCAGGTCTATCTCTTCGTTTTTATCCCACCATCGCCCCAACTCTTGAACCTTCATGGGGATGCGCCCGGAAAAGGAAGATTGCAGCAAAATGTCCCGGGCAGCAAGTTCGTAGCTTTTGGCTTGCAACTCGATAAGGGACTGTTTGACTAACGCCAAGACTTTATCGGCTCTTCCTTCTTCAATTTCATTTTTATGGCGGAATATGTACCTGAACCAAAAGTTAAAGTAGTTGTCTGCGATCCGATATATCCCCTTCCTGCTCTTCTCCGGCGCTTTTTCCGTCACAGGTATTTCCTTTTCAGTGATGAATAGGCTGTTTAATATGGACAAATAGCCCGATGCCATCCCTTTGTCAAAACCTGTTTCGTTAATGATCTCCGACAGTTTTGTTTTTCCCAGGGACAGCGCTAAAAGGATCGCGAAATAATTCCTTGGTTCCCTGAGCTCCTCCCGCAGCAGGAATTCCACCTCTGCATACAGGAATTGGTCTTTGCGGAGCATTTTATCCGCAATAACCTTCCAAATGGAGCCGCCGCCTTCAAAATTCTTTAAATAGGCAATGTTTCCCCCAACAACGGAATAGATGGTTAAACAGTCTGCGAATGATCTTGCGGGAAAAACATTCTTAAGGTCCTGAAAGCGGAACGGCTTGACAAACATTTGGCCGGTCCTCCTTCCGTATAGAGGTGAGCGGTAGGAAAGGGCGTGCTGCTCCATCATCCCGATGCTGGAGCCGCAAAGGATGAGGACGAGCCGGCTATTTTTTAGATAGAGATCCCATGCCTTTTGAAACGTAGTTGATATCCCTGGTTCCGCTTCCACCAGATATGGAAACTCATCAATAATGACGACCATTTTCTGATTTTTACCGGCAATGTACCTAAAAATTTCTTCCCAGTCCGTTAACCCTTGCCGGATTAAATAATCATCTCCAAAATACTGGGCCAGCATTTTGGAGAACTTCTGGGCTTGCAGGTCAAGAGGCATCCTTTCCGCCAGGAAATAAACATGCGGTTTATCCTTGGCAAATTGTACGGCCAATTCCGTCTTGCCCACCCTCCGCTTTCCATAAAGGATGACGAGTTCAGGCCCTTTTGACCGCCAATGTTTATTGAGCGCGCCCAGCTCTTGCTCACGATTGATGAACTTCATCGTTATACCCCACTAAACATATAGTCTATTATATATTAGACTATTACAGTTTAGACTAATCACGTACTATTTGTCAAGAGGACCCGAATTAAACCTTGGTCTTGCAGTAGGAATATAAGAGGGGGTAAGGGGGGGGCGTTCTTCACTGCCCTATTTTTTTGAGGGTGAACAACTATGCCGCAATATACTCTCGAACATCAACTTGAACGCCTGCCTGCGCTGCTTGACCTGCTGCGTGAAGGAGGACGGAAGTAGTTTTCTCATCCACAAACTCTTCTCCGCAATTCAAGCAAACGATTGCAGGAACTCCTTTAAATATTAGAGTAGCGCCATTGCGTTCTAAGGTCACCGTAACTTTACCGTTGTGAGTTTCACCCATCTTGCAAATAACACACATCATAATTTCTTCCTCCTTTTAAAACCAAGCTCCCATCTTTGAACATCAGGTTCATATGCAGTGATTACGATAGTTTCTTGTCCCATTTTATTTTCCGCAATTACTACATGCAAAGGCCGTAATGAAATAAATCCTAAAATTAAACAACTAGGATAGGGAAGATCTTTGGGATATTCCTCAATTACCTCCCCTGACTCTAAAACATGACGTATATCTTCCTCATTGATTTGACGTTGAAACATTCGCTGGAGAACATGGACTCGAAAGATTAATCGATTATATTTCAATTATTTCGCCCACCTTTATTTAATTTAGTATATCAGATGATCGTAATTAGATAAAGGGACCCGAATCTGTTAAGGGCGGTATAAAACTGTACCAATAAGGGCGGTCATGGGTGTACCAGGGCAGGTTGCCGTTTTTGTTGTATTTATTGTTTGAAGAGAAGCTCAGGAGTGGGAAGGATTTGTTGTTGTCGTAAGGTTTTTTTTGATTTTTTGTTGAAGTTGCGGATTTTGTGAATTTTGCCGCGATAGTAAAAGACCCGTTTCAATCTTTCTGCGCGGGATCAACCCCCAAATGGGTAATTTAATCCAAACCTGCGACCCTTTTAATCCAAAGCGGCCACTTTTTGGCAACGATTAAACTAGTGGCAGAATTGATTAAATTACGCACCCAAATGTCTGTTAATATTAGGCAGGAGGTTTCCTGCCATGAATAATCCCAAGAAGCGTTGTGTCGTTTGTCATCGTTGGTACAGGCCAAACCCTCGGATTGGGAAAGACCAGTTGGCCTGCAACCGCGAGGAATGCCGCAAGGAGAGGAAGGCGGAATATGACCGCGCCTGGCGGGAGAAGAATCCTGGATATGGAGCGGGGTCGAAAGTGAAGCAGCAGGCATGGGCGAAGGCGAACCCGAACTACTGGCGGCGCTATCGCAAAACGCATCCTGATTACGTCGAGCGGGAGCGAGAGCGAATGAGGTCCCGGCGCGAGGGGCTTAAAAGCGACGCAAAACAAGTTTTGATGCGGCAAATCGCCGTTGAGAAACTTCGGAGTATAGAGGCCCAAGCCCCAAAAACCGTCGCAAAACAAGTTCTGATCCACCGTTG
>JAHFBY010000323.1 GCA_023249835.1 Elusimicrobiota bacterium
TCCTGCTCCGGGTTTTTCCACTTCCACTTCGCAAAAAAATCCGGTGCGGCGCAGGCTTTTGTTGCCCACATTAAAAGTTTGTTCATAAACATAAAACGCAGGCTCAGCGTCTTGCGCCACTACCTTATCCCGCAGCCAAGTTCGCCAAACTTTTTTAGCCTGGGAATAGGGGTCAGGGCCCGGCGCCAACTCAATTTGGATTGCGTTATCTTTTTGGCGGCGCAATTTTTCACTTAAACTCTCACTAATTACGTCATAGGGCGGACAAACTGCTTTTTTTAAGTCCGCGTCCTTTTTGTTATAGCGATACGCTCGAAACGGAAATATTTTAGCCATGAACCATTACCTCTTCAATAGATTTTGCCGCAAAGTCTAATTGCGCGCGGCTATGCGCCAAGGACAAATTACAGGCTTCAAACTGAGACGGGGGAAAATATATCCCTTTATTCAACAAACTATGAAAGAATCGGGCATAACGCGCTGTATCGGCCTCTTTAGCCCCGGCATAGTCGTGCACCGGACGCGACGTAAAAAAAAAGGTAAAGAGCGATTCCACTTGTTGAGTTAATAAAGGAAGAGACCATTTTTTAGCGGACGTTTGCGCTCGCTCCAGCAACATTTCAGTTCTTTCTTTAAGTATTGGGTACGGCTGTTCCTTTTTTAGAATTTTTAAGGTTGCGACTCCAGCGCTCATTGCCGCTGGATTGCCGGACAAAGTTCCCGCTTGATAAACCGGCCCCAAAGGCGCCAAAACGTCCATCACTTTTTTGGACCCGCCCAGCGCGCCCGCGGGCAAACCCCCGCCAATAATTTTACCTAAACAAGTCAGATCCGGTTTTATTTTGTAATATTCTTGCGCGCCGCCAAAACTCAACCTAAACCCGGTAATGACTTCATCAAAAATTAAGATTGCTTTATACCGGCGCGTTATGCGGCGCAAAAATTCCAAGTATCCCGGCACCGGCGGAACAACCCCCATATTACAAGCTAAGGGTTCTACCAACACGGCTGCAATTTCATCGCCATATTTTTGAAACGCGCTGCGAACCGCTGAAAAGTCGTTATAAGGAAGCGCCAAAGTTTCTTGCGCCAAACCTTTAGGCACTCCGGCTGAATCCGGAATTCCCATGGTAGCTGCTCCGGAACCCGCCTTAATTAAAAGGCTGTCAGAATGGCCATGATAACAGCCAATAAACTTAATAATTTTATCTTTGCCGGTAAAACCGCGCGCCAAACGAATTGCCGTCATAACCGCTTCTGTGCCCGAAGAAACAAACCTTACCTTTTCTAAGGAAGGCATGGCGCTGACCAGAAGTTCGGCCAACTCGAGCTCGAGCTCACTGCACGCGCCAAAAGACGCGCCAAAAGTTACCGCGCGCTTTACCGCGCGCACCACCTCTTTACGGGCGTGCCCTAAAATTAGCGGCCCCCAAGAAAGCACAAAATCAAGGTAGCGGTTGCCGTCCACGTCCCAGAGCCACGCTCCTTTACCTTTACGCATGCATACCGGCGTTCCGCCTACCGCTCCAAAGGCGCGCACAGGTGAATTAACTCCGCCCACAAACAAACGCTCTGCCCGCTTAAAATATGCCTTTGATTGACTGTTCAACATATAAAAATTGTATATTATCTTTACTTTCATTTCCACCAATAGGAATGGGGTCAAAACGACCTCAACTGTAGCCAAAAAGGCCCCATAAATTTTCCCCGCATTAAGTTGTTTTCTAAAGATTTTCCAATAAATTATGCGGTTTATTTGCCTTGACTTTTTTACGTAATTTTCGTATTATACTCATTACAATTTTTTTGATGCAGTACTCTTGACTTTTTATAGTATGTCTGTTATATATGGCGCATAACGGCTTTTTACGCCGATAAAAAGCCTAAAAAGGGATTATAAATAATATGCGGCGATTTATTCTCTATATAAGAAAACTTCTTTCCCGCAAGCTGACCTTAATGCTTGTGCCGCATCACGCGGTTAAACCCTACCACTTGCACTTTACATTTTCGTTTGCGCTCTTCTTTACATTTTTTTGGACAGGATTAACCTCATGGGCAACCTGGGCGGTTATTTCCAATATCGACTACTGGGGAATGAAAGTTGATCATCAAATTTTAAAATTAAAAGTGGAATACTTTGCCATGGAACTGCGTAAAAGCCGCGAAATCTTAGATCAAGTAAAAGAAGCGGACATTCAACTGCGCAAACTTCTGGGGATGAAAAGCCGGAGCGCTATTTTAGAAGATGAGTCTTTAGTAAACGGACAAGGAGGACCCACGTCCACTGAACATTCAATTTTACAAAAAGTTTTAAGCAAACGCCTTTGGGACATTACAGACGAAGAAATTCGCTTGGAGTCGATTGCGGTGGAACGCGATTCCAGTGAACAGATTCAATCTTATAAGGAAATTTCCGAACTGATCGCCTATAAACGCGGGCTTTTCCGATCCACTCCCCAAGGATGGCCAACTTCGGGGCGGATCACTTCTCCTTATGGTATGCGGATCTCACCGGTACGAAACCGTCCGGAATACCACTCCGGCATTGATATTGCAGGGGAGTTGGGCACGCCGGTGCGCTCTACTGCCGACGGCGTTGTAGAACTAGCTAAATGGGAAGGTGGCTACGGCAGGCTCGTGATCTTAAACCACGGGTTTGGTTATCGCACATTTTACGGACACAATTCAGTTTTGGCGGTAAAGTCCGGAGAACGTATCCGGCGAGGACAGATCATAGCCTATATGGGATCTTCGGGGTCCTCTACCGGCACGCACTCTCATTACGAGGTTTGGGAAAACGGACAGTCCGTTAACCCTTGGATCTATATGAGCGTGCGCGCCAACAACGAATAATTTTGATTAAAACACGCTGGTCAATGGAGGCGCAACAATGTTTGGTAAAAACAACGGCATGAAAGAACTCTCAAATTCAAGTGAAATGGAAACGATCATTGGACCCGACACTGTCTTGCAAGGAACCCTCTCCTCCAAGGGATCCATTCGCATTGATGGCCGTTTAGAAGGCGGCATTACAAACGCTTCCGGCGTGGTCATTGGCCAAGACGGCGAAGTGCAGGGCGACGTGAACGCCCAGTCTGTGATTATCGGCGGTAAAATAATCGGCAACATTGCCGCCATTGCGTCCATTGAAATTTTGCCCAACGCCCAAATCCACGGAGACATTAAAACCTGCGCGCTATCCATTGCCGAAGGCGCCACCTTTGAAGGGAACTGCACTATGACTAAGGAAAAGCAAGTTA
>JAHFBY010000324.1 GCA_023249835.1 Elusimicrobiota bacterium
ATCTCCCCGCTTATCATACAAAATAGCTCTTTTTTGCAAAGACTCTTCGGCCACAGCTAGGGTAAAATGAATTTTACCATCCGCTTGCGGGGCCGTTGATTTTAAACCAATTTCCAGCGCATTTAAAAGCCTGCGTCCATCGCCGTTGGCGGTATGGATTAGATGTTCGCGGGCTTCGGGGTGGCAGAGAACGCTCTTTTCCAAAATTCCCAGCTCCGGTGAGCGGGACAACCCGCGGTCCAGAAGTTTATTTAAATCGGCTTTCGCTAAGGCGTGAAATTCAAAAAGTTGAGAACGGGAAAGCAGCGGGGCATTGATGTAGAAATGCGGATTTTCCGTGGTGATGCCGATCAAAGAGATAGTGCCTTTTTCTACGTCGGGCAAGAGCGCGTCTTGTTGGGAACGGTTGAAATGATGAATTTCGTCCAACAAAAGGATTGTTTTTGCGCCTTTAGTTTGCATTCGAAATTCTGCCGCTTGAATCTCTTTGCGCAAGTCAGCCACGCCTGCGGTGACCGCGTTTAACTCCGCAAAATGGCTTTTTGTTTTTAGCGCAATCAACCGCGCCAAACTGCTTTTGCCCACGCCCGGCGGTCCAAAAAAAATGACAGATCCTAAACGGTCGGACTCAATGGCGCGGCGGAGCAACTTATCCGGAGCTAGGAGATGCTCTTGACCGCAGAAGTCAGAAAAATCTTTGGGAGTTAATTTTAGGGCATAAGGCGCATGGGCTGCCGCCTCTTGCAATTGGTTGGGATTGTGTGTAAACAGGTCCAAATTTTAAACCGTTTCCAGTTCTTTAAACCCTTGCTGCGTTGGATCTTGAGAGCTATTTTTTAAGGCGTTATCGATCAGTTCGATCAACTCTTCATATTGAAGGTCTGCAGAGTGCCCTTTGGTGTTTTTCTTTTCCTTATCTTGGAAGAGTTCATCGGCAATATTGAGCGCGGCTAAAACGGCAATTTTGTGATCAGAGACAATGTTGATGGAAAGCTTGATTTCCCGCATTTTCTCTTCCACATAGCGAGCGAGGGAGTTGTAGTAGAGGGTTTGCGATGAATCCCCTAAGATTTCATAGGTCTGTCCAAAAATTTCAACGGGTATCCGTTCTTCCAACATGGCGGAATGTTCCTCCCTTATATGTTCATCTTTTGAAACTTAGCCAGTAAACGTTCGCATTTTTGGCGCGTGATCCGGCGTTCTTCGCGCAGTTTTTCCACTTCCACCAACACCTGCCGTGCTTGGCTGTTTTCAGATGTCAGGAGATCGTGTTCCTGTTGTAATTTACGAAAGTTCCGCATTAAAGCTTCATTGCGGCTGGTGAGGAGCTCAATATGCCGCACAGCCAGCCGGACACGTTCTTCTAAAATATCTATTTTTTCCATAGCTGGACCCATATTTTAACAAATTTGGCGCAAAATAAAACAACCCTCATTCCACTTCTCCGTACGGATGAGGGTTGAAATATCTAAACTATATTTTTAGCATCCACAAGGAGATTTTGGTCCCATTCTAATCACCTCCTTTTTTCATTAGTAATAATGGATCACAAACTAGTGTCTTAATTCTGCATTAAACTTATTCTTTAAGTTTAATATGATTCGATCTCTAAAATCATTAGCTATTTTATCTGTTAATGTCGTGTCTTGCGCATGATAAGTTAAAGTAAAACTTAAACTAATTAAATCAGGGTTACTGGAATCTGTGTAACGGTCAAATAGGTGGCAAGATTCTAAAGTTGTTCCCCCTTCAGTTAAAATGGCTTGAACTAGTTCCTGCCAAGGAATTGATTTTTTTACCCAAATACAACAGTCCCGCGCAATAGATGGGGTACGTTGTAAAGGATAAATAAATTGATCCTTGCCGGATAAATTTATGAAGTTATCTAAATTTAATTCAAAGAGCACTGTTTCAGAGTTAAGGTTGTATTCCTGGGCAGTTTTAGGGTGAATAGCGCCTATCCAACCAAGGGATCCTAATTGGAGGATATTAAGGCTAATGTTTTTTGTCGGATGTAAGAAGTAGGATGCCACTGGGGTTTGCGGCTCTAAGCCAATCAGATTTACTTGCAAAATGTTAAATTTTTTAAATAGCGCTTCAATCACTCCTTTAAGCCAATAGAGGTCTACTGAACGGGAATTTTTAGTTTGCCAGTGGTTGGGATGGATGGGTCCGCAAGCTGCTCCCGCCAACATTGTTTTTTCAATTAATTTTTGTTGGGCGCGCATAAAAACTTTGCCGATTTCAAATAAGCGCACACCTTCTTTACGATAAGCGAGGTTTTGCTGAAGATTCTTTAGCAGTTCAAAAGTTAGGCTGGGGCGCAATATTGATTGTTCTTCGGAAAAGGGGTTGGCCAGTTCAACCAGATTTTCTAAAGGTAAAATCTTTTCACCTTGTTGTTTAGAGACAAAGCCGTAATTGCAAGCCTCATAATATCCGGCAGAGCTAAAGAGAGCGCGTATTTTTGTTTTTAAGGATTGGCGGTTGTTGTCTTTTTTATTTTCCGGCAATCGAATTAAGGTTCCGCGCGCCGGCAATCGGTGGTATCCGCGCACTCGGGCAATTTCTTCAATGAAATCAATCGGCGCTAATAAATCCAGGCGCCAATTCGGAGCCTCAACCACTATATTCTCATTGTCAGAGTTTTCTATGAGCACGCCTAGCCGCTCGAGGCAACCGGCAGCTTCGGCAGGCGAGATTTCCTCACCCAACACGTTTTCCACATACTTATATGAAATTATGGTTGGCGCTGCTTTTAAAAAGTTTTTTTCGCAGTCATGATAGTGCGTTAGATTTCCCAAAGCGAATTTTTGGATCAGGTTAGAGGCCTTAGCGCTGCCTGCAGTTACGCTCCATCGGCTAACTCCCCTTTCAAAGCGGTAGGAGGATTCTGAACTTAGGCCAAGTTTTATACGGGCTTTACGAACAAGTTGGGGGTCAAAAACTGCGCTTTCAAGTAGAATATTTTTAGTATCCAGCTTAACAGCGGTTTCATCCCCCCCCATAATTCCGGCAATGGCTACGGGTTTGCGCTCGTCCGCAATGACTAATATGGAAGGATCAAGCGCATAGTTTTTTCCATCCAAAGCAAGCATGTTTTCGCCCTCTTTTGCTCGGCGCACAACTATTTTTTTACCTGCCAGCTTATCGGCATCAAAGGCATGCAGAGGCTGGCCGGTTTCCATCATTACATAATTGGTAATATCCACCACGTTATTAATGGTCCGCAGGCCCCAGCGCTCTAGGTTGGTCTTAAT
>JAHFBY010000325.1 GCA_023249835.1 Elusimicrobiota bacterium
AGTCAACGGAAAAACCGACGCATCCACCAGCGGAGACTTAAAAACCCAGCTTTTGTTGGCCCAGCTGCCGGCGTGTCTAAAAAAAAATCCGAAAAGGGTTTTAAATATCGGAGTTGGCAGCGGGATGACTTGCGGTTCCATTTTGTTGGACGATTCAGTGGAACAGCTTGACATCGCCGAGATTTCAAAAGAGGTGTGGGAAGCCCGTGTTTATTTCAAAGAGTATAACCACGCATTTTATCTGGACCCTCGCGCGAAAATCTACATTGAAGACGCGAAAACTTTTCTACAGTTGACTCGTGCAAAGTATGACATCATCATTAGCGAACCTTCTAACCCTTGGGTCAGCGGCGTGGGCGGACTGTTTACTGAAGAATTCTTTCAACAAGTGAAGGACCGTTTAGCGCCCGGCGGCGTATTTTCGCAATGGTTTCACACCTACGAGATGAGCGAGGAAACATTCGCGATGATAAATCGCACGATCAATCAAGCTTTCCCCTATGTTTCAATCTGGTCAGTTAAAGGCAACGACGTTATCTTTTTAGCCTCCAACGATCCCCTTCAATTTGATTTTAAATATATGGAAGAACGGTTTAAGAACAAAAAAATTATAGCGGAACTGGCCAGGATTAAAATTTACGATGTTCCCAGTTTGCTCTTGCATCAAGCCTCCTCTCCTAAAGCTGCGAAAAAAATTATGCGCTCCGGACCCATCAACAGCGATTACCACCCCTATCTTGAATATAACGCGCCCAAGGACTTCTTTTACAAAAAGCACGCGTCGGTTAATTATTTCGACGAAAAATTTGTGAACTTAACGAACAGCGACATAGCGCTGGCGCGTTACTTGAGGGAATACAAGTTAACCGAACAAAATTTTTCCAATATGTACAACGTGTTAGGCCTTGAAGGCGCGCGCATGGCCCGCGCAAAGTCATCGCTGGCTCAAAACTGGCATAAATCTTACCCCAAAAGCGTTAACGCGGACGCGCGCGGAGAAATCAATCTATTCTCGGCAGAAAAAGCTTTGGCAGAATCGCAAAAGTTAAGGGAATTGACCAAGAAAAACAATTGGAACTCGGAAAAAATTTATAGCTATTTGCAAAGACAGTTCAGTATCTATGAAAAAGCACGATCCATTTTTTATTCGGTGCCCATGGAGTCATGGTTAAATGACTGCCAATCTATTTTGCAGAAAAGCTCTAAACATGAAGAAAACATCTTAAAAATGCAGGTCTTCTATTTTTTAACGGAAGGCAATTTTGAACAATATGCGCAAGCCCGCAGCGACCTGCGAACGCTATATTTAAAAAAACAACTTCAATCCCGCGAACGTTAGACACTTCCGAACAGGAAACCTTGCCCCTTCCATCCGGTCGGTTTGATTTTTAGGGGGCGGGGTGTTACAATAAAAGTTATGGCGGTGTCTGTCCTTTCTGCAGTTAAAAAAATTTTAATCAAGGCTGCGCCCATTCGGATTGAAGGCGGGGCGCAACATTATGCTTGGGGCGAGCAGGGCTCAAACGCGTTTATTCCCCAACTATTAGGCACCAAAGCTAAAAAAGGTGAACTTTTTGCCGAGCTCTGGCTAGGCGCGCATCCTGCCCTGCCTGCACAAATCCTAGAGACTAAAAGATCCATGTCTTTAGATCAACTCATCAAAGCTGCTCCAGAACAGGTTTTGGGTCGAGCTAGCCTAAAAGCGTTTGGCCCCCAACTGCCCTATCTAGTAAAAGTTTTGGCTGTTCATACCCCGCTATCGCTCCAAGCGCACCCTAATAAACAACAGGCAATAGAAGGATATCGTTTGGAAAATAAGCGCGGCATAACATTGGGCTCCCCGGACCGGATTTATCAAGATTCCAACCACAAGCCGGAACTGCTTATCGCCTTAACCCCGTTTTATGCTTTGGCTTGCTTTCGCCCGTATGCAGAAATTGCCCAGGTTTTGCGCCGATATCCAGAATTAAAATCCATACTGCCTTCTTTTCCTTCCCAAGTAAACTCGGTTCCCAAGCAAAGCTTTTGGACCCGGAAACTTTACCGCCAAATCATGCTCACTAAAAGCTTTGCGATTGAACCCTTGTCCCGCGCGTTGATCGCTAAAATAAAAGCAGCTCACGCGCAGCGCCCGTTTGCCAAGAAAGAGATTGAATATTGGATGTTAAAAGCGGACGCTTCTTTTGGGCCTGAACAATCTAAAGACCGCGCATTGATCGCTTTTTTATTGCTCAACCTTGTAGAACTGCAAAAAGGGAAGGCGCTTTATTTGGAGCCGGGAGAACTGCACACCTATTTAGCGGGCGTAGGGGTGGAAGTGATGGCGAAC
The DNA here is from genome assembly GCA_023249835.1 of Elusimicrobiota bacterium. GTDB lineage: Bacteria > Elusimicrobiota > Elusimicrobia > 2-02-FULL-39-32 > 2-02-FULL-39-32 > JAHFBY01. The sequence goes on from JAHFBY010000325.1 coordinate 2,330, forward strand.
TCCGAGAACGTCTTGCGCGGAGGACTAACCGTTAAACCCGTTCATATTGAGCCTTTGCTAAAAATCGTTTCCTACAATAATCGCCCACCTCTGACTTTAAAACCAGATCGGGCAGGACGCTACTACACTCCGGCTAAAGATTTTAAAATACAATTGACGCGCTGGCGCGCCTCTGAAAAAATGCGCAAAAAAGTGAGCGGAGCAGAAATTTTGCTGCTGCTGGCCGGACGAGCAAACGTTAATGGTCTAAACATAAAAAAAGGCGACGCCTTGTTCGTGCCGGCTAACGTTGGTTTTTATGAAATCAAATCACTGACCCAAGGGACCGCCTGCTTAAACTGCTCGGTTTTTTAATTCAAGGTTTACAGCCGGTAGAGCATCCAATAAACCGCCACTCCGCTTACCGATACGTAAAGCCAAAGGGGCAAGGTCCAGCGGGCGAGCGCAGCGTGCTTGCCAAATTTTTGTTTCCATGCCCAATAAAGCAGGGTCAAGATCATGGGAACGATGACTGTGGCTAAGAAGGTATGCGAAATCAAAATCGTGAAATAAATAATGCGGATCAAACCGTTTCCAGTAAACCGCACAGATCCAACGCGAGCGTGGTAGTAAAGATAAGAAATAAGGAAAAGGCTCGAAACCCCAAACGCCGCCAACATGAAACGTTGGTGCAAAACAATATTTTTTTTATGGACGGCCAAGGCGCCGCAAACCAAAAGGATGGTTGTGACCGCGTTTAAAGAAGCGTTAATAGCGGGTAAGTTTTGGATCACTTGAACTCATTGCCGGTTCTTATACGGGCCAGTGCAGTTGCGCCAATGTTCCGCGAACCCCGAATGGATCCAACTGAGCGCGGCTTCAGTGCGGCCCACATCGTAACCCATTTTTTCCGATAAATACCACTTATGCTTTTCAATCTCTTTTTTTTT
>JAHFBY010000326.1 GCA_023249835.1 Elusimicrobiota bacterium
CTCTTCTTCAAGTTGGTTAAATTGTGAACCGGGCAAACTTCTAAGTTCAAGCACGCGCCCGTTATTTAATTCTTGGCCATAAAGTTCAAGGTATATGTTGATCGTCCAGGGAACGTTAGGGTTGTTTTGAATATGATCAGCCTGCAAGTTATTCAATATCTCAAAGACCGGAGAATATTTTGTTCGCGCTTCTTTATTTTCGCTGAGCAAATAAGCGGCAACGCGGTCGGTGAGGTGGTGCGAGGCGGTTAGTTTGAGCGCGCGCAAATCGCGCAAAGTAGAAACTAAAAATTCTTTATACGATGGATCGCGCGCGGCAAAAGTGTCGAAATATCTTTCCCAATTTTTTTCGTTTTGAGGGACAGTGCGGTTTAAAAAGGATATTTCAGTGGTAATGGCATGGATCTCTTCAAAAAAGGATTTTAGTTCCGGGTGGTTTTCAATCATGCTGTCCTGCTCGATATTGGGTGGATTCGCCGCTGATTGAAGGTGGGTCCACTCTCTCCGCAAAGCCGCCATTGCGCTTAAAGGGTCGTTTAGTTCCGAAATGTCCAGCTTAACAACTTCGGGGCTGTGATCTTCCCTAACTTGTTCCAGGTTTTGATAAATTTCAACGCTCACTCTTCCGCTCTTAATATCTTGATAAAGCACGTCAAAGTAAGGGTCCCTAACCGCTAAACGAATATTGTCCCGCGCTTTTTCGTAAGTGCGGTATTGGTCAGAGTCAAAGAAGTTTTTTATGCGTTCGGATTTCACCTCTTTGTTTGTTTTGCGGTCTTTGCGCGGAACGTTCCTCTTTTGGTTCATCAACAGTTGCTCTTCCCGCTTAAAGTGCGCAAAAGCGTTAATGAGCATGTGCACCACCATAACAAAATAAAACGAGTCGGTGATCACGTATAGGGCTGTCAGTAAAGCGCCGCCTAGGGTCCACCAGATGGTGCGGTTATAAAAAGCTTTAATGTTATAGAGAAACCTTTTGCCGGGAGTAGATTGGTACCATTCCGGAACGTCCTGCTGATAAAAGCGGCGAGCGTTCTTGCGGTTAACAATAAACTCGATAATTGCGTGGGCAAAGGAGAAACCAAACACGCCAATGAGGTAAATGTACAATATCTCTAGGTGTCCGCTCAGAAAAGAATGCGTGGGCAGAAACAAAAATAGAAAGGTTTCCAGCCACCCGGTAACTAAAACGCTGAGCACAAAATCCCAAGTAGAAGCTTTGGTCCTGGCCGAACCTACTTTTTTAAGTAACCGCCTCCATTCCGCGCGCTCTTGTCTAGCGGTGTTCTTTTCTCTTATGAAGGCATCATTATTTGTATTACCGTCCGCGTCCTTAAAGGCAGCAATCGCTCTTTTTTGCGCGTTGATCATTCTCTCTTTGGCTAACAGGGCAGCTTGGTAATCAGACTCTTCGTTAGCGCGATAGCGGTCCGTCCAAATATTGATTAGGGGTCTAAACATGGATAATTCAAAAGTTTGATCAGTAATTATTGCTGATTTTTTAGCAGATAAATTCTCAACAGAGCTTTTTTCTGATTCTTCACTTTCCTCCTCACTTTCCTCTTCGCTGTCCTCCTTTTCCTTTAGAGTTCTTTCATATTCCATTAATTCAATTCCAGTCTCCTCAGCAGTTTGGTCGCCCTTCTTCTCTTCCAGCCCATCTTCTTGAAGTCTGAATCGATGGGGTTTTTTTACTGGGCGGATAGTTTGAGCAACAGATATAGTTGGCGGAGGAGGCGTGTTTTGTGCTGAGGGGATAGTAACAGGTACAATTGGCGGAGGGGGGGGCGGCGGAGGAGTCACAGTTAGCGGCGGCAACGCTGGAAATCTACGTTGACTAATGGGCAGGGGAATGCGGTCAGTTGAGATGGAAGTGATTTGTTCGTTATCTTCCCGGTCATTGTTTTGGTTTCTTGGCAGCATGCAGTCCACAATTTTTTTTGCCGTTCCCGCGGTCAGAAAAAGACACACTATTCCAACTGCGCCCGGAATCAATAGCCATAGATGGTCAGAGGAACTTTCGTTATTATCCACGCTATAAATTTGAACGTTGGTTAGTTCCCAAGGGTTAAACCCGTCCATTGCCCAGCGCATCCAAACTGTGGGGGAAAGAGCGGGTATGGCATAGGCGGTAAAGTAGTGGGTGGTATCGGTTGTTTGGCTGGCGTAAGGGGGCATTTGGTCGGCATATTGGGTTAAATAGGGCGCGAGCATCGTTAAGGTTTGGTTAACCCTAAAATTGTTCGCTAACGCGGCAACAAAAATTTGAAAGGTCCATTCCAAACTTACCGCTGGGTCTTCTCCGTTGGCGGCGCGCGTGGCGTGGTCGGTAAAGTCGAACCCGTAAAACGTAACGTTGCCCCGAACAAAACTGGCGTTGGCGTTGGTGTAAACGTATTCGAGCAAGGTTCGGGCAGGAAGCTCGGAGTAACGCATCAAGGCGCCGCTAGAGTGGGTGTCCGTGGCAAAAGCAGTGTCAATTACCCCGGTAGAGGGGTTTTCGCCCCGGTACATCCGTCCTAAAGTCTGGTTGTACATGGTTGCGTTTAGCCAGGTGATCGCGTTTAATGTTTCTAATTGGTAGGGATCGGTTCCGGTAGCGTCAGCATAAAATTCCGCTGCCCCTAAAACGTCTTGGCCGTGTTCAGTGGAGGCAATGTCTGTGCTGCTGATGGAATAACTTATGCTGCCGTCCGCGTTTTGCAGGTCAAAAAGCGCGTCTAAAATTCGGCGTACAGCGCTTTGATAACGGACCGTCTGGTTGTTTTGAAGCGCAAAGCGGTCGCGCCACCCCATACCGCGGATCAGCCAGGCGTTAACGCCCGAACTTTCTTGAGCGCCGTCCAGTTCGGAAACTTCGCCCGAAGTGACGTTGTAAGAAATGTACAGCGGGTCTTGCTCGTTAAAGAAACTTAAAATGCTGTCGGCTGCGCTAATGTTGCCGTTGCGCGCATATTCAATGGCAAGGAGAATGTTGTCGTAAGTTACGCCCACGTACAAAGAAGAGTTGGCGGGCACCTCAAAGCTCGGGTAAAGACCAGAAGCGCCGGGCTCTAAAATAACCTCTCCTATCGGCGGCAAAATTAAAGCGCTGCTGTTTCTTTGCGTTGAATCGCTTCCGTTGATAGCGGACAACGGTTCTTCTCTTAAACCGCGCAGAGCCGGCCTTGAGTTTGTTGACCTTTGGTTAGAGACTGCCAAAACGTTCATAAGGGGCACAAACAAAAGCATTAAACCAATTATTAACATGAAC
>JAHFBY010000327.1 GCA_023249835.1 Elusimicrobiota bacterium
GTCCGCGCGGTTAGCGCCTAAAGGAGTAATTGCTCCCAGACCGGTAACAACGATTTTGGGATCGTTAAAGGATGCGGGATTCAAAGGCAAAGACCTGCCCGCTGGCTGATTTCTGTTCGGCCAAATGGAGCGCGAACTCCGCCAATTCCGCACGGTCCACTAACCGTCCCAGCACATGCGCGTTCAAGATTTCTTCCTGATCCTTTTCCCAAACAGCCTGGGACATGTTGCCGGGATGAAAACCAGGCAAAAGCGCGTTCACCCGCACATTAAACCGCCCCAACTCTAAAGCTGCGGCTTTGGTGAGGCCAATGAGTCCGGACTTGGCAGCGGCATAGTTAGCGCACCCGGCTTTGCCCCGCAGCCCGATGTAGGAGGAAACATTGATGATTGACCCCTCTTTTTGTCGAACCATAAGCTTGGCGGCATTTCGCAAACAGCGAAAGGGCGCGTCCAAATTTATTTGCATGACTTCTTGCCAATCCTGGTCCGTCATTTTTAAAATAGGTTTATTTTTAATCGTGGCTGCGTTATTAATTAAAACGTGCAGGCTCCCCCATTTTTTGAAAATTGCCTCCATACATTCTCCCGCTGTATCCGGCCTGCCTAAATCTCCCTGCAAAAGTAAAGGTTCCCCGCCCAACTCTTGAACGCGCCCCGCCAAGGCTTTGGCTGCTTCCACAGCTTGACGGCAATGCAGCGCCACGCCATATTTTTTTTGGGCAAAAGCCAAAGCCATGGATTGACCAAGAAGGCCGGTGGCGCCAGTAATCCAAACGATCCGCGCGGGATGACTCATAAAACGTTTGCGCGCGCTAAACTTTTAGCTGAACAGTAAAGGAACGGTCCCCGGCAAACGCGGCTGGAGCCAAGTTCCAATCGTCGGGGATCGCGCCTTCAATGTCAAAACCTAGGTCCCGAACCATGTTTAGATCGTCTGCCGGAGACTGGCCTTTAGTCGTGAGGTAATCGCCAATAAAAATGGAATTAGCGATGTAGAGCCCTAAAGGCTGGAGCCAACGCAAATGAAATTCCCGTCCGCCCGCAATGCGAATTTCTGAGTCCGGATTTAAAAAGCGGAAAAGGGCGAGAATTTTAATGCACTTTTGCGGGGTCAATAAATGGGTTTTAGCCAAAGGCGTGCCCGGCACTGGGATCAAAAAATTAATGGGGATAGAATCAACGTTCAGTTTTTCAAAAGTGCGCGCCAAATGCACAATATCGCTTTGGGTTTCGCCCATGCCGAAGAGGCAGCCGCTACAACTGGAAAGCCCGGCCTGAGACGCCAAAGCCAGAGTAGCTTTTCTATCCTGATAGGTGTGGGTGGTGCAAATTTCGCCGTAATGCTGTTCGGTAGTATTTAAATTGTGGTTGTAGGCGTCTACGCCGCTAGCTTTTAAATCCCGCGCCTGACTTTCTTTTAAAAGCCCCAAACAAACACAAATTTCTAGCTGAGGGTATTTATCTTTCACCGTTTGCACAGCTTGCGCTACTTGCTCCACTTCGCTGTCCGTAGGGCCGCGTCCGGAGTTTACCATGCAAAAACGTTTGGCTTTAGTTTCAACGGCGCGTTCCGCAGCGGCTAAAATTTGATCCGCGGAAAGCATCGCATACTTTTGAATAGGCGCTTGCGAGGTCTTGGCCTGGGCGCAATAAGAACAGTCTTCCGGGCACAAACCGCTTTTAGCGTTTAAAAGAAAATTGAGCTTTACTCGGTTCCCAAAATATTTATGGCGCACCCCGTAAGCCGCGTCCGCCAATGCCAGCAATTCTTGATCCCGACAATTTAAAACAGCAGTCGCTTCCTCATCGTTTAAGGACTCTCCATTAATCGATTTATCCCGCAAATTTTGCCAATGCATACGTTTTCTCCTCAAAAATATGTCAACCTAAAAATAGTTATATGGTTGACATATTATACCAAGTTCTTTGCTTAGCGCTCTAGCCCCCTTTCTGGCATTTTTTTGGCAAATGCGTTGAACCTTGGCACAATTTCATGCTAAACTCAAGAAACATATTGGGGACTCCTTTAGCCTACATGAAAAAAATACAACTCTACGGCTGTTTTTTTATATCCGGAACTTGCGGACTAATTTATGAAGTCTTATGGTCCCGGTACCTGGCTCTTTTTATCGGTAACACCACCTATGCGCACGCGATCGTTCTGGCTGCGTTTATGGGCGGCCTGGCCCTGGGCAACTATATATTTGGCCGGTATGCGGACTTGTCCCCGCGCTCGCGCTGTTTAAGCGCCTACGCTAAATTGGAAATGGCGGTGGGCGTCTATGCGCTTGCCACGCCGGTCCTCTTCCTGCTCGCTCGCAAACTGTTTGTTGGATCGGGACTTCTTTTCCTGCCGGGATCACCCATGTCTTTATGGCTCAAACTATTCTTTTCAACTGCAGTTATCCTTGGCCCTTCCACGTTAATGGGCGGAACGCTGCCGTTTATGGCGCGCGTGTTTATCACTGATGACCAAGACGTGGAACGGGAAACAGCAGCTTTATACGCCGTCAATAGTTTAGGAGCTGTGCTGGGCTCACTAGGATCGGCTTTTATTTTAATTCCTTGGCTGGGTTTAAAAGGATCGTTAATTTTAGCGGCATTACTAAACCTGACCGCTGGGGTCCTTGCCCTTGGAATCGCGCACAAAACTCTGCCCGAAAAAATCTTCTCCAAACAAAAATCAGAGCAGAGCAGAGTTCCCGAAGAAGTGAATCAAACCCAGCTAAAGTTCGCTTTAGCGGCCATTGGCGTTTCCGGAATGACCGCCATGTTTTATGAATTAGCCTGGTTTCGTTTTTTTGCATTGACCTTAGGCTCTTCTACGTACTCGTTTGCTTTGATGTTGGCCGCGTTCATATCCGGGATTACCCTGGGCAGCGCCGTTTTACTCTCCTTCCACAAAAAGGTTGCCGGACATTCTTTCTTAGCGCTGGTTTGCTGCCAACTGGGCATTGGCTTGTTCATGAGCTTTACACTTTTAGGCTATGAATATTTACCTTATGTGTTCGGCGTTTTGAAACGGCAAGCCACGAGCAACGCGCCCAATTTTTATGCTTTTGAAATCACAAAATATTTTTTTTGTTTTATGGTCATGATTTTCCCTACGATTTTGTTTGGCATGACACTGCCTTTGACAACCGCGCTATCCTGCAAACAAATAAACAATTTAGGAAAAACCATCGGCAGGGTTTTTGCGGTAAACACCATCGGAGCGGTTGCGGGCAGTCTAATT
>JAHFBY010000328.1 GCA_023249835.1 Elusimicrobiota bacterium
TACGTCCAAACCCTGTGCTCGGAGAAAAAGGTAGCGTTAAAAAACTGGGAGGCGCTGAACAGTTATATCCAATACGTGATCGACTCCCAAAAGTTTAGTCCTGCGGAGTTGTGGAAAGAGTTAAAACAAGCCGAAGAGCGCTCCTTTTCCCGCTGGATCCGCAGCGGCTCCGAGCGCGAAACCTTAAAGCTGCTCTCCGACGCCCGGTTAGCGGTTAAGCTCGCTCGCTTTTGCCTGTCTTTAACGGACTGGGAAGAGCTGCAAAAAAGAGGCGAGTCCCTGGAACAGATCCCCCAGCGCCTGGGGTTGACCGCCCCAGCGCAAACCGCGTTGTTATTCCAGCGGTTCAAAAGTTTTAACCAAAGCGCTGTCAAACGCGACCAAATCCTCATCCAAAACCTGTTAGCCAAAGCGGGTAAAGGTTCTAAGCTGGCGGTATTGGTGGCCGGAGGGTTCCATACCCAAGGCATAGAAAAGATTTTACAGGCAAAGCAGATCGCCTACCTCACCTTAACCCCGTCTCTGGGTAAAGATTCGGTGAGCGGAACCGATTATTTAAACGTTTTCCGCAGGGACAAAACGCCTCTGGAAAAGCTGTTCGTTCCGGAAAAAATCAATTTGAAGTCTCCCTTAGGCTTGGCCGCCAACCCCATAGGCGATAAGTTGACCGCCAGCGGGGTGGTGGTTCCGGACTTTAGTAAAACATTGCTCAGCGTCTTGGGCGAGTTGGGCGAATTTAAAGCGCCGGTGGAAGCGTGGTGTTTGGATCACAGTATCCGCATGGAGCCGGTGCGCGTAGATAAAAACGCGCAAGGCCAAATACAAAAGGCGGTTTTGTCCATCGCATTGCCGGGCCATGCTCCCATGGAAGCGGAGCTCCTGCCCAAAGGCTCCGAAGCGCAAGCCGGGGAGGGCGTGCTTATTGATTTGGGCGATGAACGCATTGTTCTGCGCACTTCTGAGCCCAACGCCGAGTGGCGTTCCCGCATGAAAATCTTAACCCAGCGCTTCGCACGCCTGCAAAGCAAAATCCAATCGGCTCGCACCGCTGGAGCGCATTGGGAAGACCATCTCTATCAAACAATTTTAGGCCAAGAATGGACGCAAGGTTTAGACCGAGAGTCCCGTGAGCTGGGAGGCATCTTCTCTTCCCTCGCCTTTGCCTTAGGCCATCACGAGGTGAAGCGCGGAGCCAACGAATCTTTTGATATTGCCAAGGTTAAAGATTGGGTCTGGCTCGCGCAAATGGGCTGGATCCAAACCGGGCTGCGGATTTTGGGCCGAATGGAGTTAGTCACCCCATTCCACCAATTTTATAACCAGATCATCTCCATTAATAGCGCAACGGACAAACCCCGCATGACCATCCCCACGCCGTTGGAGACTTTGGTTCAAGGCCAGATTGATTTTGAGCAGTTGTTCATCCGGCAATATCCCCAAGCCAAGCAGTACATTCATTCCTTGCGCAACCAACAGCGTTTTTCCCGAACCCTGGAATCCACGGCCCAACGGTTGCAGGAAGCAGGACAAGAGAACGCTTTGGGATACGCGATCCTCTATGCGGTGAGGCAGCACTACGCGGATTGGGAAGGCGTCGGGGATTTAACCCTTTGGAAAGATCAGCTCCTCAAGATCTTTCCGGAATACTTAAGCGAAGCGATCATCCAAAATGCGCCCGCTGTTTGGCAGAGACATCACCTCCCGACAAACCTGATAGACCGCGCTTTAGATGGGACCGACCCCGTGCTCTTGATCTTGCCCTCGGCCAAGGCGGACGAACTTTTAACTCAAGAGCTGCAAGAGCGCAGCAGCGCAGGCCAAATTATTATTAACGCAGAGCTGATCTTAAACGGTTCCAAGTTCATTAACAATAATGACTGGATCGGACAACAGACCCTCCGCAATGGTACCCCTTTCTTTGAACGCAGAGGGTTGTTAAAGGCCGTGGAACAGGCAGAGCGTAATCCCAGCCAAACCGTGGTTTTTTGCGTTAAGAACATCGAGGCGTTGGACGCGGGCGAGCGGCCCAAACTCCTGGAAGCGGCCCGTTCCAGAGAGCTGCCGGACCCGGAAAACCCCGGCCAAACCATTGCTCTGCCCCAGAACTTAAAAATAATCTTCACTCAAGGCAGCGATTCTTTGGCGGAAGTGCAAGACCCCTCCCTGTATGACCGGCTGGTGATTAAAACCTGGAATATAAACGCCAACTTAGTAGAAACCACAAACATAGCAGAAACCCTTGCGGAACCCTATATTGAGAAAAATAATGGCATAAGCTATTTAGTTTTACGGGACCGCACGCGCATTCAATTGAGCAACGCCTTAAACGCCAAAATCACAGATCGGTTAAGCGGCGCGGATCTAGAAGACTTTCTGGACCGGGAAGCGAACTTTATTTTAGATGAGGAAGGTCAGAAAATGCTCTCTGAAATGCAAAAGACTTTGAATCGCAAAGAAAACATGATCATCCTCAAAGGCCCTACGGGGCGGGGCAAATCCAACGCGGTGATGGCTTTTGCGCTTTTAACCGGACGACCCTCCATGGTTTCACCCGTCACCAAAGGCACGAGCCTGGACTTTTTCCTGGGCCATTACGAACCGCAGCGCAACGGAACTCTGGTGTATCAAGAGCAAACGGAATTTAAAACCGTGCTGGCCAACCGCGGCGTGGCGGCGTTGAGCGAGTTGAACACCTTGGTTTACCAAGGCAAAGCGATCCTAGGCTGGTGGCTGGCGCAAATTCCGATTGCGCCCATCGATGAGGATGGTTTCCGCGTGATAGCTCTCCCGGAATCGCCGCGGAACGCGGACGGCTCTTTGCGCACGCTCCGGATCCATAAAGAGGCTTTGATCGTCATTGACATTAACCCGGAAGCCGATGAACAGGGGCAAGGCGGCTATCAATCGCGCGGCGCTCTGCCCAGAATCCTCACTGAACGGGTGCATCAGGTGCAAGTGCAGGACCTGGTAACCGGCAACAAACGGGACGAAGTTTTTGAGATCCGCAACTTGGCGCGCTTTGCCAAACAGGTGTTAAGGAAAAATGGAGTTATTGATCAAGAGCTGGGGAGCCAATCCCTGGCCATTGCCGCTGCGTTTTGGAAAATGGCCGCCGCGCAAAGGAAAGGAGAGTTTGGGGAAAGCCGGATCTTTTCTTTGCGCGAGTTAATCCGCATTGCGCAAGATGCGGCGAGAGGTGATGGAACGTTTGCAGACCGGTTGAACCAAGCGCTTTTTG
>JAHFBY010000329.1 GCA_023249835.1 Elusimicrobiota bacterium
AACTTATCGGCTTCCGGCGCCATGTCCGTGGGGTTGACCACCATACCCGCGGTAATGACGCTGCCTACCGACCGTTTAGTGGCGTCTGATATTCCTGCAATGTCTAACCGGTCGCCGTCGGAAGTGTATCCATAAAGGTAGGTCGGCGTGTTTACGGAGCCGCGGCTCGTGGCATAGTCAGTGACGTTAATTTTTAAATTTTCTTGAACGTTGTCGATCACCTGCAACGCGTTGTTGACTCCGCGGTCTCCTTGCGTAAAGGTGTAATAAGTTGCGCCAAAAATCGTCAAAGCCGCGGCAGAGGTGCTGGCCGTATGGCTGAACTCAATTTTGCCCGTATAGTATTGGCCGTTTATGGGATCGCCCGCGGCAATGTTGCCATAAGAGTCGCGCATACGCACGCTCATGAACCCGGCCTGGCTTACCCTTAAAGGGCCCGTGCTCGTAAAGGTGTGATGGATCGTAACGTAGTCGGCAGCGCCCGGCGTTACAATTTCTTGCTGGATTATAGGGGTCAGGTTTTGGGAGGTGTCGTTTATCGTGACTTTGACTCTCACCGTGGTGGTTCCCACAGTGGTATCTTTCATATAGAAAGAGGCCTGTCCGTTGCCCGCGTTGGAGCCGGGCATAGAAATGGCCAGCGGATTTCTAAACGCCGGGGCAATGGTGAGGTTATCGTCCAACAAAATCGTAGTGGAGTCCGTAGAGTCAACGACCAGGTTCGCGCCGCTGGGTCCGGGAATGGTGGTGTCGTTGCCGAACTTGTCGCGCAGTTGGATGGTGATGAGCGTTGTGGTGGCGACCCCGCCGACATAGCTGGGATAATATTGAATGGTGGTTCCCGCAATTAACCGGCGCGGGCTCGTGATAAAGGCCGCCGACGCCGGAACGCCCGGGACAACAGTGTAGGTTTGAGTCGCAACCGACCAGCCGCGGTTGGTGCGCTCGTCTACCTCTAAGCGCCAAGAACCCACCTCAGTGTCAATCAAGTAGAACGAGGTGGTGTGTTGGCTGGCCGGTACGGTCAAATAAAGCGTGGCGTTGGCGTTCAAACTAAAGGCGCTCGCCACATTGTTGGGGCTGGCAAACACGGGCGCGCTCCGCGCCGTGTTTTGACTGTTTTTGCTCTGCATGGTAAAGGCAACGCCCTCGCCCGGCGCGTCTTCTACGTCCACTGGGCTCGGGTTGGAATAGCGATCTTGGACCTGGAACAAGATCACCGAAGAAGTCGATCCCGCGGGCACGCCAAACGTGTCGCCCAAAATTTTTATTTGCGTGCCCACTTCCGCCGTTGATAGCGGGTCCACTATAACGCTTTGAACTCCTACGCCCCAGTTAGAAACTTGCGCCGTGGCAGAAGCCGAAAGAGTCGGGAAGGTGGACCCGGTTACGCCGTAACCCAAAGACGCGCGGCTATCTAAATAATAGAAAGTAGCGAAATACTGGCCAATGGGCAGCATTAAATTTATCGTGGGCGAAGAGTGCGTGACAAAAACAGGCTGTCCAAAAATAACGTTGGAACTGCGCGAGAACCCAAAGCTGTCGTTCGTGGCGGAAGCCGCGCGCGAAGAGGTCATGACAATGGTAAGAGTTTGGGTTGCCGGAGTAACGTTGCCAAACTGATCTTGCAGTTCCACTTCAAAAATCTGCGCTACCCCTGAATCGTGATTGGGTTTGCCCGCGCGCAACGTCCTTTGCGCGCTGTCGTACCGAACAACCGAAGTGTTTTGCGGGGACACGGTTAGCTCTGTGGCCGCTTGCACTAGACCCACGGAATGGGCTACGATTTTCCAGGTGCCCAGCCGCCCGTCTTCGCCCGCTGGGAAGGAGGCCATTTTATCTTTATAACGAACCAACGTCTGCGATTCGCCTGGAGATATTTGCAGTTGCGGACTTGAACCCAGCGTTGCGTCGCCCGTCTGCGTCCAGAACCCGTAGTCCGTGCCGTACACTAACGCCGATCCGCTGGGCAAAATAAAACTGCTGTGCAAAGACTGCTGCGCCGTGTCTTGACTTTGCGTTCCGTCGTTAACGTTGCCCACGTGGAAACGAACAAAGGTGGACCCTTTAGCCGTGGGGTTTTCCGCAAAGTCGCGCCGTTCTACCGTAAAGTCCGCGCCGCTACCGTTGATCACGCCCGCTGTAAACGAAGTGGGCGTAGAGGTAAACACTAAGTGGTGCGCATCGCCGCCAGAAGTTTGTACCACGCGCGAAATATTAATGTTGGTGGCAATGAAATTGTTCAAGTCAAACAAGGGCGCTGTCCCTAACCAAACCCGCGCTAAATCGTCCTTGTGCGTTGAAACAAAATACCAGATTTGTTGAGTCTGGCCAATCTCGCCGTTAACGTCTGTGGTGACAAGAGTGGAGATGCCAAGGTCTGTCCAGGCAGTGGTGTTGGTGGTAGCCTTAAAACCAAAATCTGAAATTGTGCCCACTGAAGTGGTGGACTGCAACACCAAAGCAACGCCCGCGGAAGTCACTTTGTTTGAATAAGCGTCCACTGTTTCTCCAGTCACGCGCACGCGTCCGCGCCCTTGCGTTGTGTTGGCTGAACCCGCCTCTTGTTCCAAAATTCCTGAAGTTAAAGCGTTGTCGCCCGAAAGTCCCGACACTGTAACGTTAACCCCGGAAGCCGAACCCGGGTTTACTTTAATAGTAGACTGGATCGAGTAAGGGCTCCTCTCCGTGTTAATGGCAGAGGTGTTGGTAAGGTCAGAGGCCAAGATCCAGCGCGTGCCCGAATAAGTTATTTTGAATCCGCCTAAAGAGGCGGTGTTTTTTCTGCCCGGAGTGGCTTCGCTAAAGCCCGTAAAAATGTAGTTTCCGGGTTTGACCTGCTGGTTGTTTTCACCGCCCTGCAAATCAAACGATACGGTGTTGCTATAAACGTAGGCTCCGGTAGAAAGCAAGTTGTGCCACCGGTCGTGCGCAATGACGTCTGCGTTCACCGTGTTGCCCGCAGTAACGTTCGTGGAAGTAAAGTTTTCAAAGTGTAAGTGGTGCGATTGGCCCGGCCAGACCACTATTCCTGATGAAGAAGCGGAAGAGCGCGCTAAACTTAACGTCGAGTCCGTGGCCGTAGAAGCGACCACCGTCCAAGAAGAAATGGCTATACGCGGTTTAACCGTAAAGAAGAATTGGCCTGCGTTGCCGCTCGCTATGGTTTGGCTGGACGGGATCACCGAAGGAGTTTCCCATTCCATCGGATCGTTCGGGAAAG
>JAHFBY010000021.1 GCA_023249835.1 Elusimicrobiota bacterium
GCGCAGCAGGGCTGCGGTTTCAAAATCTAGGCTGGCAGAAGCGGTTTTCATTTGCGTTTCCAGGTCTTTAATCAATTGTGGCAAATTTTCTTTAGCCGCCTGCTCGATGCGCTCGCGCTCGAGCAGCGAGAGCCCGCGGTTTTGGGCCTGTTTTTGGAACTCTTCTAACTCTTCCACAGCTTTGATGATCGAACGCGGGGTGATGTTATGAACGCGGTTATGCTCCACTTGCCGGACGCGGCGGCGCTGCATTTCCGAAAGAGCCCGCTGCATGGAGCCGGTCATGACATCGGCGTAGAGGATCACTAAACCGTTTAAGTTGCGGGCCGCCCGTCCGCAAATCTGGATCAAAGTGGTTTCCGAACGCAGGAACCCCTCTTTATCAGCGTCCAGTATTGCCACCAAACTCACTTCCGGCAGGTCCAACCCTTCGCGCAACAGGTTGATGCCGACCAGCACGTCGAACGACCCTTTGCGCAAACCATAAATAATCTCAATCCTTTCCAAGGAATCAATCTCTGAGTGCAAATAGCGGACCTTGATCTTTTTGCCTTCCAGGTAACTGGCGAGATCCTCGGCTAAACGTTTGGTAAGCGTGGTGATTAATACCCGCTCTTTTTTTTGTACGCGCCCCTGGATGGCTGCGAGCAAATGCTCGATTTGCCCGCGGATAGGGTGAATGATCACTTCGGGGTCCACCAGACCCGTAGGGCGGATCACCTGCTCTGCGATCTCCCCGCTGGTTTTCTTTAACTCATAGGGGCCGGGCGTGGCCGAAACATAGATCATCTGCTCGGTGATAGACTCAAACTCCGTGAACTTGAGCGGACGGTTGTCCAAGGCCGAAGGCAGGCGAAAACCAAAGTCAACCAGCGTCTGCTTGCGCGAACGGTCACCCTCGTACATCCCCCCGATTTGCGGTACAGTAACGTGGCTCTCGTCAATTACCATGAGAAATTTTTTAGGGAAATAATCGATTAAACAAGCCGGACGCTCACCCGCATTCCTCCCCGACAAATGGCGGGAATAGTTTTCAATGCCGTGGCAGGATCCAACCTCCTTCATCATTTCTAAGTCGTAGCGCGTGCGCTGCTCCAAGCGCTGCGCCTCAAGCAATTTATGATCTTTTTGCAACTGGTCCAACCGCAAATACATCTCTTTTTCAATATCGCCCAAAGCGCGGTCTAACATTGGCTGGGTAGTCACGAAATGGCGCGCAGGGTAGACGTAAGCGCGCTCTTTCTCCTGAATTTTGACACCTGAGACCGGATCGAACTCATAGAGCCGCTCTACCTCCTCGCCGAAAAACTCCACGCGCAGCGCGGTTTCCAAATACGCCGGATAAACCTCCACCGTGTCCCCGCGCACGCGGAACTTCCCGCGAGAAAAATCATATTCGTTGCGTTCATAGTGAATGGCAACCAGCTCGGTCAACAAGGCTTCGCGCGACTTCATGCTCCCCTTTTCCAAATAAACGCAAAGCTCCTTATAATCTTTCGGCGACCCCAAACCGTAGATGCAGGAGACCGAAGCCACGATGATCACGTCGTTGCGCTCTAAGAGCGAGGTAGTGGCCTTGAGCCGCAAACGATCAATGTGGTCGTTGATGCTGGAATCTTTTTCAATATAGGTGTCGGATTGAGGCACGTAGGCTTCGGGCTGATAATAGTCGTAATAGGAAATAAAATACTCAACCGCGTTTTCCGGAAAGAACTGTTTAAATTCGGCGTAGAGCTGCGCGGCTAGGATCTTGTTGGGCGACATAACGAGCGTGGGCTGGTTCATGGCGGCTATGACGTTGGCCATGGTAAAGGTTTTGCCCGATCCGGTTACCCCGAGCAAAATCTGGTGGCGCTTCTGCTCTTTTAATCCTTTAATGAGCTCAGCGATCGCCGCCGGCTGATCGCCCGCGGGTTTAAATTTTGAGGATAACTTGAAGGTATTCATCCTTAAGTATTATAATACAATATTGCAAAGTAGGCGGATAAACTCACAAACGGAGGAAACAACAATGATGCCACAAACGAAAAAATGGATGGGACTCACACTTTTAGGCGCGCTGATCTTAACGATCCAACCGCTTTGGGCGCAAAAATTTGAAATCGACGCGGCGCACTCCGACGTCAGCTTCAAAATAAAGCATATGGTGGTGTCCAAAGTTTCTGGTCGCTTCGATAAGTTTTCAGGTTCCTTTAACTATGACGAAAAGGATATGAAGTCCTGGGACGCATCAGCAATGATTGAAACTTCCAGCATCAACACAGCCAATGAAAACAGGGACAAGCACCTGCGCACCGCGGAATTCTTCGATACAGAAAAGTTCCCGCAAATGACCTTTAAAAGCACCAAAGTAACCGACTTAAAAGACAATAAAGCCAAACTGTACGGCGATTTGAGCCTGCATGGAATTACCAAGCCCGTGATTTTAGATTTAGAGATTGGCGGCGTGATTAAAGGTCCCGGCGGCGTCACTAAATCCGGTTTTACTGCCACAACCAATATTAACCGCAAAGACTACGGCATCGTCTGGAGCAAGACCTTGGAAACCGGCGGCGTCATGATCGGAGATATGGTCGAAATCAGTATCAACATCGAAGGCACAGCGAAATAAACACGCTCATTCAACGATTAATTCTGCAATATATGGTTGCAGAATTAATCGTCAATTGAACTATCTTGCAATATGCACTTCTTGCTGGATGGCTCGACTCAACAAAACCTTCATTAAAGATTGGTAAGGAACATCTCTTTGATGGGCTAAAAGCTTCAACCGTTCCAACAAAGATATAGGCAAGCGAATTGACATTAATTTTGTAGTGGGTTTAAGGTTAGGAAAAGCAACTTTTTCTGCTTTTGAAAAATCAACGTATTTAGTTAAATCATGCGTAGACCAGAATTCGAACTCTTCGTCTTCATCTTTAAATTTTGGGACTTTTTTTAATTTTATCATTTCGACCCCTCCTTTCTTTCCTACTGCTATCTCTTGCTGAAATCACCCGTATTCTAATTTTTCTTAGCGTAAAAACAATCGATAAAAGTCTTCCTGCATTTGTTTTTCCAATAACAAAGTATCTCTGCTCTCCATGTTCTACAGAAAGTGGAATCATTTCCACAATTGGCTCGTTAAAGAAAACCTCTTCACACTCATAAGGACCTACATTATGCTTTTGAAAATTCTTTTCAATATTCCACCGATCCCACTCAAACTCTTCCGTTCCACCAACCAATTCCCTAAGATTCATAGTGTATATATTGATTATAACACTAAGTTATGATTTGTCAACTTACAAAAATGCGGATTAGGAATTCAGCGGGTTGTGCGGCGGGTGCGTGGTTTTACGGCGGTCCTCTAAATAAGCGCTCTTCCGGTATTGTTTGACGTATTTTTTAAGTTCCATGCCCACCGAGCTGATCGCTTCGGGATTTTTGAGACCGCGCACTTTAGGGTTGACTCCCACAATGGCAATGCCTAAGATCGGGTAACGAACCACTTGCGAGTGGCGGTCCATTATGTCAATGCCCTCGCGGACCAGGTCTTTGTCTGAATAAAAACGGCGGATTTCTTTGTCAAACCTTTCCATGATCCGGTGGCTGAGCTTAGAAGGGGCGGCGGTCCCGGTAAGGATAATAAAATCGTCTCCGCCCACGTGCCCCACCAAATCGTCCGACTCGCCCAGCTCATGGACCACTTGCAACAATAGTCTAGCCGTATACTTAATCACCTCGTCGCCTTTTAAAAAACCGTACCGGTCATTGAAAATTTTAAAATGGTTCAAATCGCAATAGAGCGATGTGAACTTTTTGTCGTTGTTCATCCGTTCCTGCATATCCTGAAATATGGTGCTGTTTCCCGGCAAATGGCTTAAAGGGTTGGAATTTAAATAGTGGCGGCTGCGTTCAAAAATAGACTTTAAGCGAGTGCAAAGTTCCAACTTGTTAATGGATTTGGATAAAATATCGTCAACGCCGACCGACAAATTTTGAGGCCATTGTTCAAACAGCTCCAACTCATTAGTTAAAATCACGATCGGAACGCTTTGAATGGCAAAATCTTTGCGGATTTTACGACACGCGTCAAAAACGCTGCCGGCTATTCCTTGGGAGTCAAGCAAGATCAAATCAATCTGACCCTGTCCCTCGGAGTTTAAGTTTTCTATATTCCCATCAACGGAAACAGCCTTAAACCCCTCCTTTGCCAAATCCGCACACAACTGCGCGCAACGGTCGGCATTTTGGTCCACAACCGCAATTTGAACCAACCCCGGAACCCGCGGTTGATAGCCCGGAGCTTCCACGCGCGCCAAACCCTGCGCTTGGTTGGCGGCCAAAGGGTCATTGCCCGCTCTAACCACCAACGACTCTACCGAAGTAAGAAATTGATTCAAATCAAACGGTTTAGCTAAATAATGAAAGTTGAGCGTCCCCAAGATAGGGGCCACGGATTCGCGGCTCAAAATAGAGGTGATAATGGTCGGGATTCGCGCTGAACATAAGGGCTCAAAAAGTTCTTTTCCCGAACCGTCCGGCAAGATCATGTCTAAGATAACGCAGTCTGGCCGCGACTCGGCAATGCGCGCGCGCGCCTCCGACAGCGACGCCGCCAGATCTATTTTATATCCGGACGCGGTCAAGAAATCCTGCATGAGGCTGCGCACGGAATATTCATCCTCGATAATCAATACCGATTTAGTGGATTTTATCTCTAGGGGTTTAAGAGTAGTTTGTTCCATAGTTATATTTTTAACCATTAAAAGCGCTTCCTATTTTAGAGTATATAATTTCCCTTGTTTTTGCAAACGCTGATAGAAACTAAACGCATTTTCTGATCAAAATAAGGTTTTTTGAGTTTTGTGGCATAGGGAATAAAAACGACAAGAGTTTTGGCACACGTTTTGAACTTGCGTTTCAATTCGGTTATCGCAACAAACGTAATCAATCATCATGCAAGTGATTACCCCCTTTACAACCCCATCTAAATGGAAGAAAGAAAGGCCCACCTCGTAATATCCTCCTTTTTTTAAGCAGTAAAGCCCTAACGCCCGGGTCTGTACCGGACACTTCATTGCCGGCAAAGAAAACTCTATGCTAATATCCCGGTTTAAAGGGATGCTTTCCGAGCTACGAATGCGCATTCCGTTGGGAGAAATATCGGAAATTTCCACTTCCACGGGATCGTTATAGAAAGGTTTATGGAAATAGATTGTGGCCGCGTGCAGGTCTCCATGCTCGATAGGCAAACGAAACATTTGCCGGGTGGACTTCTCTTTGATGACATATTGTTCTAGTTCTGAGACATCCCGCTCCATCATAAAGATCACCTCCCGCTCGCTCTATATTTATAAGTATAGCTTCTGTCTGTTGCAGTTTTGTTGCAGTTTTTTGTCCAAAATGTAAATTTATATGCGCGGAGAAGAAGACGCGCGCCGGTCAATAAAATAAGCGGAACGTTTGTTTTGTTTAGCGCACTTCTTAACTTCCGCGCTAATTTTGCTTATTTCTCCCAACGATTGGAATTGAGACCCGTTGTCAATGATCACCCCGATCGCCAAACCAATGAAAGGGAACTGCTGCACGTCTCCTTGACGGTTGACCGCGGTATAGAAGCCGCGCGCGCGGTCTTCTTCGCTATAGAATTCAGGAACCATGTTTTCAAAATTTACGATCACCTTTTGACACATTTGTTCAACAATTTCGGGCCGGGTAAAAGCGATGAAATCGTCCCCGCCCACGTGACAAACAAAACCCGTATCTCCCTGAACCACCGAACAAAGCGCGCGCGCGGTCAAACGAATGACCTGGTCGCCCTTGGCAAACCCGTAACAGTCGTTATACGCCTTAAAATAATTCAAATCCGCGTACATGAGCGCATAGGGGCGGCTTTGCTGGATATAGGTGAGGATCACCCGGTCAATGGTGTTGTTGCCGGGCAAATGAGTTAAGGGGTTAGCGTCCAAGTCGAGTTTTACCCGACGGATAGAGGTCTTTACGCGGGCTAAGAGCTCTTGCGGGTCAAAGGGCTTAACTATGTAATCGTCCGCCCCTAAGTCCAGACCTTTTACCCGCGCGCGGCTATCGCCGTCAACGGTGAGCATGAGGATCGGCAAATGGCGCAACTGGAGGTCCTCTTTTACTTTGCTGCACACTTCATAGCCGTCCATCTTGGGCATGCGCACATCCAAAAGAATTAAGTCCGGCATTTGTTTAGACAAGATATCCATGGCCTCTAACCCGTTGCCGGCCACCAATACCTGGTATCCCTGACTTTCTAAAATTTGACGGGTTAAGGAAGCGATGGCTTGATCGTCGTCGGCAATTAAAATGAGCGAAGAAACATTGATCGGTTCCATAATATTCTTACGGCTTGATCAAGCTTTGCAATGCCGCCAACACTTCCACCGGAGTTTTATCTTTGCCGACAAATTTATCCGCGCCCAATTTTTCTCCTTTTTCCATGTCTTTACGATCGCAAAGCGTTGTATAAATCAATACCGGGATAGACTGCGTGGAGGGGTTAGTTTTAAGCCGTTTACAAACTTCCCACCCGTCCATTTTAGGCATTACCACATCTAAAAGAACAACGTCGGGCTGCTGGGTTGCGATCTGACACAAAGCCTCTTCGCCGTTGGTTGCTTTGAGCAGCTCGTAACCGGCGTACTCCAACACCTGATAGAGGGCCGTGGCGATCACCTGTTCGTCTTCGGCGACTAAAATGATTTTACGTTTTTGTTTTTCTGCGCTCACGCTCTTTTTTTTCCTCTATTTTATAACCAAAGCCGGGGATCGTAATGATCATCCGGGCAGCTTCGGGTCCCAACTTTTCCCGCAAACGCGCTACGTGCGAATCCACCGTTCGCGTGCTGATGTACTTTAAATTGTAGCCCCATACCCGTTCAATTAAATTCTGCCGCGTAACCACCCGATCGTCCGAATTCAAAAGGATGTTTAACAGTTCAAACTCTTTGGGCCGCAGTTGCACTTGCTTTTTGCCCACGCGAACCTCATGGTTGTCAACGTTCATGTGGATTGTCCCTACTTTAAGGATTTCTTTTACCGGAGATTGGATTGCCGACCTCCGTAAAAGAGCTTTTACCCGGACATTTAATTCCATGATTTCAAAAGGTTTGGTGAGGTAATCATCTGCCCCTGCCTCAAAAGCCGAAACTTTTAGTTTAAGGTCGTCCATAACCGTGAGCATCAAAATCGGCACTTGGGCAGTTTGGGGCCGAGCGCGCAGGAGCCGGGCAATTTCTAAACCGTCCGCGCCGGGCAAGTTCCAATCTAAAATTATCAGGTCATGCCGGTTTTCAGTAAGCAACCTTATGGCTTCTTTACCTTCCTTAGCGCTTTCCACCCAATAACCAAGGCTCCGCAGCGATTGTTCCACCATGCTTAATATTTGCGGGTCATCGTCAATCACCGCAATTTTATGTTTCATATTATTCTAAAGGCCTTTGGGCTTTAAACAAATTTTGGATGCGGGACAAAAGTATGGAAAGGTCAAAAGGTTTAGTGATGTAATCGTCCGCCCCCAGTCCAAAACCTTTAATTTTATCTTCCGGCGATTTAAATTCGCCGGTCATCATTAATATCGGAATATCGCGAACCCTTGGATCGCTTTTAAGTTTTGCGCAAATTTCAGTGCCCGTTAAATTGGGCAAGTTCAAATCCAGCAGCAAAAGGTCGGGCCGGAGGTCATAAACCCGGTCTAGCCCGGTGTCGCCCCGCTCCTCTTGGAACACTTCATAACCCACGCTTTCCAATAGTTTGACAAGCATAGTGCGGGTAGACATTTCGTCTTCTACCACGAGGATTCGTTTTTTTTCAGGAAGTTGGGATTCTATAGCCATAACTTTGCACTGTTTCTATCCAGCGCGCTCCTTCCTTTTTTAATTTTTTACGCAACCGCGCCACCAGCATATCCACCGACCTAGTGGTAACATCTTTAGGTAACTGCCAAATCGCTTCCAAAAGGTAGACGCGGGAAAGGATGCGCCCTTCCTTTTGCATGAGCAAGAGCAGCAGTTGGTACTCTTTCGGGGTTAACTTTACCTCTTCTTTATCCAAAAAAACTTTATGGTAGGCGGGGTGGACCTGAATTTTTCCCTTAACCAAAATGTCTTCCTTTTCAAATTGAATGGGCCCGCGCCTGTTCATGACCGCCTTGACCCGCGCGACCAGCTCTTCGGGATGAAAGGGTTTGGTAATATAGTCGTTGACTTCCAAATTAAAAGCAGTGAGAATTTTTGCCTGATCGGCTTCATCGCTGAACGTGATGACCGGGATATTAGCTGTGCGCTGGTCCTGGCGGAGGATCCGCAACACATCTAACCCGCTCATCCCGCTCAACTCTAAATGGAGCAGCAAGAAAAAAGAGGGGGGATTAGACCAAATCCGCTCCAAAGCCTTTTCACCGCTGGCTACATTTTCCGAGTTAAACCCTTCGCGGTTTAAAATTTTAGAAATTGAAGCGGTAGTTTGCTGGTCACCCGAAATTATTAAAACTTTCAAGTTATTGGCCGCGGACATATATGGACTATCTCCTATCTCATGCCGACTTCGCTACCATCTGTGGCTTTTGCGCTTTGGGCAGTGAAAAATAAAACGTTGTGCCTTTGTTCAGTTCACTTTGCACTTGAATCGTTCCCCCGCACCCTTCTACGATTTTTTTTACGATCGTTAAACCTAAACCCGTCCCTTTTCCTTTGGACTTAGACTTAGTTTCTTTCACCTGTTCAAATTTATTAAACAGCTTTCCAATCGCCTCTTTAGGAATGCCCGCACCAGTATCGGTAATCCCCATCCAAACCACATTGGGTTCTTCCCGCACCCAGACTTTGATCTGTCCGTTTTCCGGGGTAAACTTGAGGGCGTTGTTGATTAAATTGGTAAAGACCTGCTTGAGTCGGTCAGAATCGCCGACGATCCAAGGACATTGGGCGGGAGCGTCCAAATAAATATGAACTTTTTCCTGTTGCGCTTGCGGTTGAAACAGAACGGTGATTTCGTTGGCCACCGCCTTAATGTCCACGGGTTCCAGCTTAATATCGAACATTCCCGCTTCAAGTTTGGCCACATCCAAAATATTGTTAACGAACCGGCCTAAACGGTCCGTGCACTCTAACATTAGTTTAACGTTTTCTTGATGTTGATCGCTCAACTTGCCGCCAATACCCATTTGAAACATTTGTAAGAACCCTTTGAGCGCGGTCAAAGGCGACCGGAGTTCGTGGCTAACAGAAGAGACGAAGTCATCTTTCAACTGATCCAACTCTTGCAACTTTATAGTCATATCATTAAATGAGTGGGCCAACTGGCCGATTTCGTCTGAACGGTTTAAAGAGATGCGGTGCGTCAATTCCCCTTTGCCCACCACCCGGGTGGCCTCCGCTAATACAGAAATAGGCTTGGTCATGGTACGGGCAAACAGGATAGAACCAAGCAAACCCACGATAATGGCGATCCCGCTGACCGTGGCAAAACGCATCATGGTCTCTTTAAGGCTCGTTTGAATCAGTTCCGCCAGGTATTTTTGGTCATAGCGAATGCGGGCAACGCCGATTTTGTTTTCCTTATATATGACCGGTATTCCAATATCCAGAATAGATTCATTATTTTCATTTATTCCCTCTTGACGAAGTAGCCCTTTAGCTGATATGAGTATAGAGGAAACCGGGTCTTTGCCTTCTTGACCCACTTGGGAGACATCATTATGCACCACGACCTTGCCCTGAGGATCAACAAATGACGCAAACCGCACCCCTGGATCGTGAGTCAACGATAATATGTAGTTCAACAAAATCAAATCATTTTGCTCTGCCACGGACTCGACGCAAACTTGGGCCAGCCTTTGCACGGATTCATTTTGATGGTTAATTTGAGCGTTGATCAGCGTGCTCTTTTCAATGAAGAAAAGCAGCCCGCCAACAGTGGTAAGCACTAAGAGGATTAGAATGGTTGAAGCCAACGCGACTCGGATCCAAAGTTTCATATCTTATCTCTTAACCTCGGCCTTAATTTGTTACAAAATTGTTACATCCCAGACACACAAACGTTACACAAATGGACTATATACTAAGGTAGATATGAACGTTACAATTTTTCATTCATTTTCTCTAAAGTCACCCGATTATAGCCCCGGAACTATTTTTTGTCAATTGCATAAAAACTATTTTAGAACACAATTAATAAATTCAAGCGTTTGAATTTATTTCATAAAAGGAGAACATATGGATAATATCTTTTTTAATCTTAAAGGCTTATGGAACAAAAATGTTTTGCTGCGCTTATTGCTTTGTTTAACAATCCTATATCCATATCTACTTCCCATTGCGGTTTACGCTACGGACGTAGACGCGAAACTTAATTCCGCCAACGGCTCCACCTCTTTCCGCGTGCTTGATTCCGCAGACGTGGAGGTTGCCTCCATTGACTCCAACGGCAACATAGTTGTGCTCGGATCAGCCACTATCCGCGGCAACGGGGCCGGCATCACGGTTGGCAACGGCGGCGGGATCACGG
>JAHFBY010000330.1 GCA_023249835.1 Elusimicrobiota bacterium
TTTTTAAAAAAATGGCCTTACCCATAACCTTGCGCGCAATTTTAGTTCTGTTAAATATTTATAACGCCGCCAACTTTATAGTGGCTGCGCTCCTCTGGGTCAACGGCGACTTTATCTACGCTTTCGGCAATTTGACGGTAAAGCTCTATTTTTGGCCGATATTTAAATCGAGCTTGCTGATGTTCATCATCACGTTGACCGCGGCTAATTATAAGCGAATAGGGGAACTCCTTGCCCATCACGCCTGTTACCCCCTGCATAAAATTTTCATGGGCGGTTTTTTGATTGGTTTTTTACCGGCCGTCATTGGACTATTGCGCGGCGAAACTCCGGACTCTCGTACCGGAATTGCGACCCTCCCCGAACTGTTCCGAAACATAAACATCATTGGTTCAGGGCTCATACCCGAACTGACCGGAGAATGCGCCGTCCCTTTCTTAAACAATTTTGCCTACCTATGGGTAGCAAGTTCTTTTGTCTGCGCATTTATAGCGTTTGGGCGCATCCTCCTCGACAAAATTAAAAGCAACGCGGAACCGCCGCGCTATTACCCCCTTTTAACCTTTATGGCTATTGGATTTTTTATGGGACTGATTTACGAACACCTCATTGACCGCGCTGCTCTGCGCTACCTTTTTCCGATCTATTTGGCCCTGCCCTTAGGCATGGCCTGCCTGCACGAACGTTTGCACCGTATCAGTAAATTTTTGGCAACGGTTTGTCTGGCGTTATTCTGTGCGCACACACTTTTAGCCCACCGCGCAATGTTTCTAACGCATCAAGAACCTCACCCTTACCGTGCGCTTATCCGCACATTGGAAGCCAAGGGAATAAAAGGAGGCTACGCCAATTATAGGCTTGCTTATTGCATTGATTTCCTAAGCGATGAAAAACTCACTTTTACCCCAACTGACGGCGTCAACCGCTACCCGCGCTACACAGAGGAAGTGCGCGCGCTTAAAGATGCCGCATGGGTCAACGACAGCGTTGAGAACCCTGCGGAAAACATGTTTTTTTCCGGCATCCGTTATCAGGTTACCGGACAAGAAACAGTGGAAGGCCTGCAAATCACTTACTTGAAAAAAACATAACCTCTATGGAACGCACGCTAACTAAAATCGCCGTTGTTATGCCCGCTTACAACGCGGAAAAAACACTCAAAACAACTCTCGACTCAATCCCCCCGCAACTGGTCAGCGAACTTTTGCTGGTAGACGACGCCTCGCAAGACCGAACCGTTGCTTTTGCCCTGGAGATGGGCATAAAAGTGGTTCGCCATATAAAAAACATGGGCTACGGGGCCAACCAAAAAACTTGCTATAAGGAAATATTAAAAACCGACGCCCAAATCATTGTTATGATCCATCCGGACTATCAATACGACGCCCGCATGATCCCGGCTCTGGTCCAGCCGATCCAACTGGACATTTGCGATGTGATGTTAGGCAACCGCATCCGCACCCGCAAAGAAGCGATCGGGGGCGGTATGCCTCTGTACAAATATTTGGCGAACCGGGGATTAACTTTGCTGGAGAACTTGCTCCTGGGCCAAAACTTAGGCGAACTCCATTCCGGCATGAGGGCCTACAAACGTGAAGTTTTAGAGCAACTGCCCTGGACCTTATTTTCAGACGACTTTGTGTTTGACCAGCAGTTTTTAATCCTTTGCGCCTACCGCGGCTTTCGCATGGGAGACGTGCCCGTGCCGGCGCGCTACTTCGTTGAAGCTTCCAGTATCAATTTCATTCGCAGCGTTAAATATGGGGTCCAATCCCTGCTCACTCTCGGCTCCTACGGTTGCGCCAAGTTGGGGATATATAAGCACAAAATATTTAAATGAGTTCCTCCTTAGCAAAAAAAACAAAATCATTTTTCTGGGGACTTTTGCTGGTCCCGTTTACTTTAGCTACGCTCTACCATTTACCTTTAACTCTTCCTCCCTTTTACAAAGAGCCCAACTCCTTGATTTACCTCATAGTTGGAGTCGGGACCTATTTCCTTTTTGAAATATTATTCAACAAACCCATGCGCACCTACGTTTTTGGGCATGAATTGACCCACGCTCTAGCCGCGCTGGCCATGGGTGGAAAAGTTCATTCTTTTCACGTTTCAAAAAAAAGGAGGCAGCGTAGCAGTGAGCAAAAGTAATTTTATTGTTTCCTTGGCTCCCTATTGTCTGCCCATCTACACTTTATTTATTCTTTTGGCATATCTGGTGGCCAGGCAAAAGTATAGCCAAGCGTTTTTAGAGCCTTTGCTGATCGGCGCTGTTGGTTTCACGCTTTCTTTTCATGCTTCCCTCACGCTCTACGCCATCCGCCAGAACCAGCCGGACATCGTTAACTCCGGTCCGTTTTTTTCATTAATATTCATTGTGCTGGCGAACGCCTGGATCATCATACTCCTCGCAAAAATACTTTTTTCCAATGAAATTTCTCTACTCCAATTTTTAACATTGACAGCAGGCAGCCATAAAAATATCTGGCAGTTTATATTTACGGAATTATCGCAAAGGTTAGGAAAAGCTTTTGCGAAGGTATAGGCGCGCGCAAGCTTAAATGGATCCCTTAACCCACCTGGGCATGGGCGCGCTCATTGCCCACAGCGTTCCGGCGCGAACCGCGCTTTCCCAACCGGCCCGCTTCTGGCGGTTTAGCGCCATTGTGGCCGCTGCGGAGATTGCGGACATTGATTTTATTTTTGAACCTTTGGGCCTGGCCAATAATTATTGGTTTTATCACCGCGGCCCGACCCACACTTTCCTCTGTTCGGCTATCCTCTCCTGCCTACTGGCTTGGCGATTAAAGCGAACCACGAAGGAAAACTTTTTACAGGTTTGGCCGGTAGTGTTTGCATCAACGGCCAGCCACGTGGTTTGCGATTGGTTGACCTCTTACGGCACTCCGCTTTTTGCGCCGCTATTGATAAAAAATTATTCGTTGGACTTGGTTAGCGACATAAGTTTAGGACCGTTGACAATTTTAATAACTTTCGTTTTGCTTCTGATTCAAAATCCGGTTAAGAAAAAAACGCTGGCGGTTAGCGCCTGGCTCGGCATTTTTATTTTATTAAGCTTTACCGCAATCCTGCGCCGTCAATCGCTCGCCCTCTCCGGCGCCAACGCCATTGCCGCATTGCCCGACCGCTGGAACCCAACAAAATTTTTTACCGTTAGCCCGTCTACCGATAACAAAAAAATCCAGGTTGATGAAATCCA
>JAHFBY010000331.1 GCA_023249835.1 Elusimicrobiota bacterium
TCCCACGGCCTTGGAATATTTTAAACGAGTGCAAAAGAGTTACCCGCAAAGTTATTTGGTTGGCTATAGCATGCTCGGCGCAGCCCAATGCTATATCCCAGGCGGAGATTTTGGCACCGCGGAGTTGGAAATTCAGAAACTCACCAGCTCTTACCCTTCTTACAAGGACCTGCCTAAAGTCCGTTATATTACCGGAATCATTCGTTTTCAAGAGGGCAAATACGAGGAAGCGCTTAAACAGTTGGAAACATTAAACACTCCGGAAGCTGCATTTTATTCCGGTCTGTCGCTTTTAAAAATGGGCCGCGCTCTTTCGGCCACTGCCAAGTTTAAAACAGTGGTAGAAAAGTTTCCCTCCAGTCCTTTTGCCGAGTCTGCCGGATATTTGATCGGCGACGCTTTTTTTCTTTCTAAAAATTATATCGGCGCGATTCAGGAATATAAAAAATTTTTAAAGCTTTTCCCGCAAAGTTTGTTGCGGGAAGGCGTTTTATACAAGATTGGAGCGAGCAATTTCCTTAATAAAGACTATCCTTCCTGCCGGGAAAGTTTTTCATTAATTTTAAACACTTTTCCTGCCGGAGAGTTTGCGCCCCTAGCCCGCTATTTCATTGCCGAATCCTACCGGTTTGCCGCGCAGCTAAAAGAAGCCAATTTCTCATACGGACAACTTATCACCTCCTACCCCAACTCGCCGGTCACCGCCAATGCCCGGTTCCGACTAGCCTGGGTGACCTATTTACAACAGAACTACAAAGGTTCAGCAGAAGCGTTTCAGCGTTTCATCGATTGGAACCCTTTTCATACCCGCGTACCTCACGCCTATCTTTTAATGGGCAATGCCTATAGCATCATGGGCCGAACCGAAGACGCTATTGCTTCTTACCAACAGTCCTTTGACCGCGCCCAAAAAGGCGAGTTGGCGGAAGCCGCCATGACCTTGTTAAACCGAACCCGTTACCAGCAGGGGAACTACGGTCAAATTACTTCCGGATACACCTATATTTTGAAATCATTACCGCCATCGGATTCTAAATGGCGCGCTTACAGTCAGCTTTATTTGGCGGACTCCTACTATCGTCAAGATTTGTTTAAGGAAGCGATTTCCATATACCAAAGCATTTTGTCCCTATACCCCAACCACCCCGCGGCCGTGCACGCCCGCGACGGACTGTCTTGGTGCTATTTCCAGTTAGGCGACTACGCTCAAGCGCAAAAAGAAAGGGAAAAAATATCCGAAGTGGCTTTGCCCGAAGGCGTAAAAGCGCCGGACGTGCCTTCCGGCAGCTTTGAGTTGGGCAACGCTCTTTTTAACCAAAAAAAGTATACCGAAGCCGTGGCCATGTGCGAAAAGTTTGTGAACGATTCGCCTAACTCGCTGTATTTGACCGAAGCTATTTACCGGATTGGTCTTTGTTATTACCGGCAGGAATATTACAGCCAAGCGATTGAAACTTGGGAAAAGTTAAGCGCAAAGTATCCCGACAGCCCGCTAACCGAAGAGGCTGCGTTTAAAATTGCCGACACTTATTTTCGGGCGCAAAAATATGATAAAGCGCAAGATTCCTATCGGGACATCATTGTTAAATATCCCCAAAATAAAGAAATCTCCTTGGCCTATTTACGCATTGGGCACTCCCATTACAACGCCGGCAACGACGCCCAAGCGTTGAGTGAACTAACCGCTTTTTTAAAAAAGTTTCCCCAAGATGAACGTTTTATGGAAACTTTGGATTTAATGGAGTCTGCTATGGACCGCGCGAGCGCAGATAACGCTAAAAAAGGAATTGATTTGTTTGCGAACCTGGTTAAAGCGTTCCCCGCCACACCGCTAGCAGCAGAATGCCAGTTCCGTATTGCCCGCCGCTACTTTGCCGCCAAAAACTACACGGGCGCGGTGGATGAATTTGAAAAAGTAATGCTCAATTTTCCGGATTCAACTCGCGTTTCAGAAGCGCAGTTTTATGCGGCAGAATCTCATTACTCTTTAAAAATGTATGAAGAAGCCATTGGCTCCTACCAAAGGTTCCTACGAAATTTTGACTCTTCGGAATTTGCTCCCGCATCCTACTTTCATCTGGGAACCTCATTTTATAACACCAAAAAATACGAGGAAGCCATCAACGCCTATCAAACGTTGCTCCAAAAAAGTTCGCAAGGAGAGTTTGCCAGTTTTGCCTACTACAACCTGGCCTTAGCGCAAAAGAAACTGCAAAAGCTGGCGGACGCGGCCGACACCTACATGCGGCTGGTGCTAAATTATCCGGAAGATCAAAACGCAAAGCCGGCCATGCTGGAAGTCGCTAAGATTAAACGCGAGCTGAAACAGTTCGGCGAGGCAATTCTCGTGCTGCGCGACCTGGACGCCAAATTGTCGGCGGACGACCCTTTAAAAGGCGAGACAATTTATTTGATTGGCGAAAACTATTTCGACAATAATGATCCGGAAGAAGGTTTAAAGGTAATGAGCAAAGCGCTGGACCTTCCCAGCGGAGACCCTTTCTGGAAGTTGTCCGCCATTCAAAAAATGGGTGAAACTTACGAAAAAGATCAAAAATGGCAGGACGCTGTAAGCGTCTATGAACAAGGATCACGGATTGCCGCTGATCCAAAAGTAAAAGAAAACTTTAAGGCGCGCGCCAAATATATTAAAGA
The DNA here is from genome assembly GCA_023249835.1 of Elusimicrobiota bacterium. Lineage (GTDB taxonomy): Bacteria > Elusimicrobiota > Elusimicrobia > 2-02-FULL-39-32 > 2-02-FULL-39-32 > JAHFBY01. The sequence continues at coordinate 2,656 of JAHFBY010000331.1, forward strand.
GACCTCCGGCAAAGGCGCTCGTTAAGCCACAAATAATTTTTAATGATACTAGAGGAGGATACTATACGTGGGTCAAATTAATTTCGTAGAGATATTTTTTGCGAGCTTTACGCTTTGGATCTTGCTCGGATGTTCCATTTTGGCGCTTACGGTAAGCATTGAACGCTGGTGGTATTACCGTAAAACCCATCAGGACCCGCAAAAAATAATGGACCTTTTGGGAAAAATTCAGTCTCTGCTTGATCAAGGAAAAGTGGAAGACATTTTCAATTCCATAAAAGGAATGAGCGGCCCTATTCCAGACATTGTCCGTACCGCCATCACTAACCGAAACCGCAGCAAAGTAGAAATTGACGAGCTCCTTACCGGATCAAGGATGGAACAAAAGTTAATTTTAGAACGCTACCTGGGAATTTTAGGAACCCTGGGCAACACTGCTCCGTTTATTGGACTGTTTGGAACTGTTGTGGGCATTATTAAAGCTTTTCATGATTTGGCGGTTTCCGGTTCAGGTGGACCGGCAGTTGTGGCCGCAGGCATTTCTGAAGCTTT
>JAHFBY010000332.1 GCA_023249835.1 Elusimicrobiota bacterium
CCAAGCGCAAAAACGGCCAGGAACACTTCCGCGAAGTTGTGGTGGAAAAAGGCACAATCCGGATTACGGTGCAGGCGACGGGCACGACCCTGCCGCAAAACAGGCTGGAACTCAAAACCCCGATCGCCGGGCGCATCGATTCGATCAACGTCGTAGAAGGCCAAAGCGTTAAAAAAGGGGAAGTGCTGGCCTGGCTGAGCAGCACGGAACGCGCCGCGCTTTTGGATGCGGCCCGGGCTAAGGGCGAGGCGGAGCTGGCCTATTGGGAAGGCATTTATAAGCCAACGCCCCTGATCGCTCCCATGGAGGGGGTGATCATTGCCCGCAGCATGGAACCCGGCCAATCGGTCACTACGCAAGACGCGCCTTTGGTGATGAGCGACCGCTTGATCATCAAGGCTCAGGTGGACGAGACCGATATCGGACAGCTTCGCTTGCAGCAACAAACCGAAACTGTTTTAGACGCTTATCCTAAAGTCCATATTAAGGGGTGGGTGAGCCATATTGCCTACGAGTCCAAAACCGTTAACAACGTGACCATGTATGAGGTGGAATTAACGCCGGAACGCGTGCCCAGTTTTATGCGCGCGGGCATGACCGCAAACGTCACTTTTTTGGTGAAGTCTAAAGAAAATATTCTGATCTTGCCGGAAGAGGCAGTGCAGAGCCGTTCTGGCGGAGCCCGCGTGTTTGTGCCCGCAGCGCCGGAGGAAAAAGGCAAACACAAACAGAGCGTTGACATTGAAACTGGAATTTCTGATGGTAAAAACGTTGAGGTTCGTTCCGGCGTTCGGGCCGGCGATAAGGTCCTGATCCAAGAATTTAATTTTGCCAAGAAAAATGATAAGGGCGGCAGTAACCCCTTGGTTCCTTTTGGCCGCGGGCAAGGTAATAAAGGCGGGGTCGGTAACCGGGGCAAACAGTAGGTAACGAGGAAAAAGAGTGTTAATTGAAGTTAAAGCCATTCGCAAAACCTACGTCATGGGAGAAACAGTGGTTCCGGCTCTGTGCGGGGTCACCCTGTCCATTGATTCCGGCGAATTCGTCGCTATCATGGGCCCGTCGGGCTCCGGCAAGAGCACGCTCATGCACTTGTTGGGCCTTCTGGACGTTCCGGAGTCCGGTTCGTTCATGTTGGCGGGACAGGAAATTTCCGAACTGAGCGAAGACGCCTTGGCGGAGCTGCGCGGGAGCACCATAGGTTTTGTATTTCAACAGTTTAATTTGGTGTCGCGGACCTCGGCTTTGGAAAACGTGGCCTTGCCCCTGCTCTATACCGCGTCTCGCGGCCGGCAGGAGCTGCCCAAAAAAATTCTCGAACAAGTTGGCTTGAGCGGGCGCATTCACCACAAACCCAACGAACTGTCCGGAGGCCAACAGCAGCGCGTGGCCATAGCGCGATCATTAGTCAACCAGCCTAAAATTATTTTTGCCGATGAACCTACCGGCAACCTCGATTCTAAATCGCAAGATGAAATCATGAGAATTTTTGCCGACTTAAATGTCCAGGGCATGACCATTATTTTAGTCACCCATGAAGAAGAGGTGGCGCAATACGCCAAGCGCGTGATTAAGATGCGCGACGGCCTGGTGTTGTCAGACGAAAAAAACAGCGGCAACGAACGGAGAGTTTTGCGCACGGCGACTAACCTTGCGGTTTGGCCCGCGGCCCTGGCGCCGGCAAAACGCAGGGGCCGTTTTTTCTTTTCCATGTTTGAATTCTCCGCCCATTTTAAACAGGCTTTCCGTTCCTTGTCCGCTAATAAAGTTCGTACCGGCCTTTCCATGCTGGGGATCTTGATCGGCGTGGCCGCTGTCATCGCCATGCTCGCTTTGGGCGCGGGCGCTAAAGCGGCCATTGAGCAGCAGCTTTCTTCTATGGGCACAAACCTTTTAGTCTTGCGTTCGGGTTCCCGCCGTACCGGAGGGGTTTCCATGCAGTCCGGCGAGTCCGCGCGCATCACTTTATCCGACGCGATCAACGTGCAGAAGGAAATTTCCGCGGTGAAACAAATTTCGCGCTCTGTCCAAGGCCGAGGCCAGTTGGTTTACGCCAATAAAAACTGGAACACTTTGGTCAACGGCGTGGACCCGCAATATGCTTCTATGCGCGCCTCCGAGCCCTTGATCGGACGATTTTTCACGGAGGAGGAAAATTTAAAGCGCAGCCGCGTGGCCGTGATCGGACAGACCGTGGTACGCGAATTATTCGGAGACAAGAGCCCCATCGGCGAGAGCATTAAAGTAAACCGGGTCAGTTTTCAGGTGATCGGAATCTTGCCGGAGAAGGGAGCTAACTCTTTTCGCGACCAAGACGATTTGATCGTGGTCCCTTTATTGACGGCCATGCGCCGGTTGCTGGGCAAGGATTATGTGGACTCGGTCGACATTCAGGTGGTGGACGCCGAGCATTTGGAAGAAACCCAAGACCAGGTACAGCGGCTGGTGGTGCGCAGCCACCATTTGCCGCCCAGCCAGACGGACGCTTTTGAAGTGCGCAACATGGCAGAGCTCCAGGAGGCGCTCACCGCCACTAGCCGCACAATGACCTGGCTTTTGGGTTCCATTGCCGCGGTTTCGCTTTTGGTGGGCGGCATCGGCATCATGAACATCATGCTTGTTTCCGTGACTGAGCGTACGCGCGAGATCGGTTTGCGCAAGGCTGTGGGCGCGCGCCGGTTCGATATCCTTGCTCAGTTTTTAATCGAAGCCACGGTCGTGAGTTTGGCGGGAGGGTTGGCGGGAGTGGCCTTGGGCGTGGGAATTTCTGTGCTCTTGGCGCAATTTGCGGGTTGGGCCACGCAAGTCTCACTACAGTCCATATTGTTCGCTGCTATTTTTTCTATGTCCGTGGGCATTGGCTTTGGCTTTTGGCCGGCGCGCAAAGCCGCGGCGTTAAACCCCATCGACGCCTTACGTTATGAGTGATATGGACATTTCCAGCGATCAAACAAAGGCGTTGACCGAGTTTTTAAAAACCAAACGTTGGTTTGCAGGCAAAGCGCGCCGCATTAAATCCTTGCGCGTGCAAGACAGCGTGAGTTTGCCCCCTCCCTTAGAGGCGTTCTGTTTCTTGCTGGTGCGCGTGGACTATGTAGACGGCGGGTTTGAAACCTATTCTGTGCCCGTCTCCAATGTTCCAACCCTAAGCGACGCGCTCAGCGATGCAGGGTTCCTTCAAACTTTATTAAATGTCAT
>JAHFBY010000022.1 GCA_023249835.1 Elusimicrobiota bacterium
AGACTGCGGCTGAATTGATCTCGGATCGGGCTGATGCCAAAAAGCCCAATATGGGTTTGACGTCATGGAAAAGCGGCAAGGTGCGCAAAGCGGATGTGACTGTTGCCAAGAATTACCTTAATGAAGAGGAGATGGATGGGCTCAACCGCATCGTCACCATGTATCTGGATTATGCCGAAGATCAAGCTAAACGGCACCGCCAGATTTTTATGCGGGATTGGCGCACGAAGCTGGACGCTTTTTTGCAATTTAACGAACGTGAAATCCTGACCAACCCCGGCAAAGTGAGAAAAGAGGTCGCGGATACTCTGGCGCTGGAACAGTACGAAATCTTTAACCGAAACAGGCTGGGCGTGGAAGCCCGGCAGGAAGCTATCGCGGACGATAAAGAGCTTAAAGATATCCAAAGCAAATTAGAAAAAAAGAAAAAGAAGAAATAATGACCATGCGACCCCACTTTTCAAGATAGAACAGACAAATGTGCGGACGATATTCTGCAACTGCTTACAAGAAAGAACTGATGGTAAGGTTCAAATGTCAGATTGCTGATCAGGATTTTTCAACGCGGTATAATATCGCTCCTATGCAGCAGGCTCCTGTGATAATTAACAATGGATCAGCAATTTTCAAATCGATGCAGTGGGGGTTGGTTCCTTCTTGGGCAAAGGAAGCAGCCCTTGGGAGCAAGATGATTAATGCCCGGGCTGAAACATTGAATCAGAAACCAAGTTTTAGGAAATCATTTGAGCGCCGGCGGTGTTTAGTTCCTGCGGACGGTTTTTATGAATGGAAGAGAGTGGGTGAAAACAAAATAAAAATTCCCATGCGCATTGTTCTTAAGAATCGCGGAGCGTTTGCTTTCGCCGGGTTATGGGACACTTGGCAAAAACCTGATGGAAACGAATTGCAAACTTTCACGATCATAACAACTCAACCTAACGAATTGATGGACCCAATCCATAACCGTATGCCGGTCATTCTTCATGAAAAAGATGAGGACAAGTGGCTTGACCCAGATTTCAAGGATACGTTAAAACTTTCAGATTTGCTTGCTCCATATTCTGCAGATGAAATGGAAGCGTATGAAGTTTTGCCGCTGGTCAATTCTCCCCGAAATGATTCGCCGGGATGTCTTAAGCCGGTTGAAAGAATCAGAGAACTTTTTGATCCGGCATGAACTTAAGCGATGCTGATCAAACTTAAAGTCCATCCGGATTCCAAACAAAATTCCATTGTAAAGAAGGCAGAAGATGCTTATGAGGTTTGGGTTCGGTCGGCGGCGGAAAGAGGATTGGCGAATACAGCTGCTTTGCAGGCTTTGGCGAAAGCTTAAAATCAGAATGTCGCACGGCTTCACATTGTCAAGGGCGAAACTTCGCCCAATAAGATCGTGAAAGTTTTGGGCTGAAAACGAAATTTGTGGAGAAAGAACTAATTAGGATGCATCGTGGAAAATACGTCTGGCAATATCCGTGAGAAAGTAGAAGAGGTTTACCGCTCCGAATCGCGCAAGGTGCTGGCGACGTTGATCCGGCTTCTCGGCGATTTCGATTTGGCCGAGGAAGCGCTGCACGACGCCTTCGCCGCGGCGCTTCCAAAACTTGCGATTGAACTTGGGTCCCCAACAGGCGAGGAAGACGAGCCCGGGGGCGGGGATTTCGAGGACGACCGGCTGAAGCTCATTTTCACCTGCTGCCACCCGGCTCTGCCGCCTGAAGCGCGCACGGCCCTGACTTTGCGGGAAGTCTGCGGGTTCACCACCGAAGAGATCGCCCGCGCTTTCCTGACCTCTCCCTCCACGCTCGCCCAGCGGATCGTGCGCGCCAAAACGAAGATCAAGGAAGCGCGCATTCCTTATCAAGTTCCTTCGCGCGCGGAGCTGCCCGATCGGCTCGACGCGGTGCTCCAAGTCATCTATCTCGTTTTCAATGAAGGCTACTCCGCTTCTTCCGGTCAGTCGCTCACGCGGGCGGATCTCTCCGGCGAAGCGATTCGGCTGGGTCGTCTCCTGCTCGAGCTAATGACTGCGCCGGAAGCCAAGGGGTTGCTCGCGTTAATGCTGTTGCATGAATCGCGCCGCGCTGCCCGGTCCTCCCTCGAAGGCGAGCTCATCCTTTTAGAAAGCCAGGACCGCTCGCTCTGGAACCAAGACCAAATCATGGAGGGAAAACGTCTCGTGGAAGAAGCCCTGGCGTCCCGCCGCTACGGTCCCTACACCCTGCAGGCAGCGATTTCTTTGGCGCACGCCGAATCTTCGAATCCCGCCGCGACCGATTGGGCGAGGATCGTGGGGTATTACGATCGACTCGCTCGGATGATTCCCTCACCGGTTGTAGAGTTGAACCGCGCCGTCGCCATCGCCATGCGGGACGGCCCAGCCGCAGGGTTGACCCTGGTGGATGCCATCCTCGCCCAGGTGGCTCTGGCCGACTATCACCTCGCCCATTCCGCCCGGGCGGAGTTCTGCCGGCGCCCTTGAACGCTGCGAGAGGGCCGATACAAAATAATTTAAAGGAGGCACACCTATGAAATACATTTGTTTGGGATACTACGATGAAAAGGATTGGGCCAACAAGACCGAGGGCGAGATCAACGGCATGATGGACGAGTGCTTCGCCTACGATGATGTCCTGCGCAAGGGCGGGCATTTTGCGGGCGGGGAAGCCCTGTCGAGCCACCGGAACGCCACTACGCTGCGGTACAAGGACGGCAAGGTCGGCATGACGGACGGACCTTATGCGGAGACCAAGGAGCAAATCGGCGGCATCCTGATTTTAGAAGCCAAGGACATGGACGAGGCCATCCGGCTGATGTCCAAACATCCGGGCGTCAAGAACGGGCCCTTCGATATCCGTCCGGTGGAGGACCTCACTCCTGCCATCCAGGCAAGCGAAAAATGGCGCGCGGCGAAGAGACTGGCGCCTTTGAGTCCTCTTTCCTTGAGTCCCTCCACGTTGCCACATTTTACCTCGATAAATGCCCTGTCAGGACGGACAGTTACAAGGACTTCAAAGAGAAGTCAAGGCCTTTCTTCGAAGGGAAATGTGGGTTTTTAGGAGCGGTTATCAATGCCTTTTCTTACGATTTGGAAGGGATCCGAACTTCACGATTTTATCTACATGAGGCAAAAATCTGCCCTTGCATTTGTTGCGGACCAACCAGTTTCCACCAGAATTTCTCACTGCTGCGCTCATAAATATGAAAAAAGAGAATTTTAATGCTTAAACAAATTGTAACAAAAATGTAAAATAGTGCATGGCGCAAAAATTGAATGACCAACAGGTTCAGTTGGAACTGAACAATCGAGTGGGTTGGCGGGGTGAGCAGGGAAAAATCGTTAAACGTTTTGAGTTTAAGAGTTTTCGCTTGGCTTTTGGTTTTGTCACGGCAGTGGCGTTGGCCGCGGAAAGAGCGGACCACCACCCCGACGTATTTATTTTTTACAATAAAGTAGATTTAAAACTTTCCACGCACAGCGCCGGAGGGTTAACAGATAAGGACTTTGCTCTGGCTGACCAAATTGACCTTCTGGGGCCCGGTCGTCTGTGACCAAACTTTTTCTTTTTGATTTAGGTAAAGTGTTGGTGGACTTTGATTTTACCTTGGCGATTAAGCGTTTGCAAAAGGTTTATCCCATTCAGACCACGCGCGTGATCGCGCTTTTTATGAATTCTGGGCTGAGCGAGGATTGGGACCGCGGCGCTATTTCTCCTGAGGAGTTTTACAGCATCATGCAAAAGAGCTTAAAACTGCCCATGAGCCTAGCGGAGTTCGTCCCTTATTGGAACGATATTTTCACAGAAAACGTTGAGATGGCGGCGTTACTAGAAAAACTTAAGGTCCATTACCGGTTGGCCGCGCTATCCAACACCAACGTTTGGCACGTGGCTCACCTAAAGGCGACATATCCGTGGATTGCCCATTTTGACCCTTTAATCGCTTCTTGCGAGGTCCGGCTCCTCAAGCCCGAGCCGGAAATTTATCAATATGCCCTTAGAGTTACTCAAACCGTTCCCCAAGATATTCTCTATATCGACGATCTCGCCGCAAACGTTAAAGCCGCTGCCAAACTGGGAATAGACGCTATTCAATTTAAAACCTACGAGAAACTCATTCTTGAACTAGAAGAAAGAAACATTCAAATCTGACGGTTTATTCGGGTTGACTCTGCTTGACTGAGCATCTATTATCTGGTATATAAAAATAATGACCGAGTTTCAACGAAGAAATGGTTGTACGAAGGAGTTATAAGAAAAAACCATGGCGCGATTGGTCTTTTTGCTGTTTTTATTGGCTTTAACCGGATGCAGCAGCTTGATGGAGCGCCTGCCCTTCATGGGGAAAAAACTGCCGATGATCGGCGGAGTTTACCGCGAAAACTTTGACGCAGACCGTTTGGTAGACTTGAACATCGTGCGCAAATTGACCGGCGCTAAAATATTTTATATCTTTCCTAAATACACCACTTATTTGGAGGGCTATATCCGCGGGGCAGTGGTGGATTATGACGATACGCCAATTGAAGGGATTGTTGTTCGCATTGTGGAAAAAGGCAGGGATTTGCCGGGATATGACCCGGGAATATCCGATGCTAATGGGGTTTATCGTATCCGCTTTTCTCATCCCATAAAAAAAGACGTCGTGGACGTGCGCGGCGCTATTTCTTATAACCCGCCTTGGTCTCAACAGTTGGACCTTTTGGGCACAGCTTTAGAGCCACAAACCAAAGAGACAAAGTTTAGGCTTTATTACAACCAAAAGATGGGAATAATCGCCATTGGCGAAGATATCCCCAAGACTATTACACGACGGGTGACCGGAACCGCTAAATCGGATAAGGAAAAACAAGAAACAGACCAGAAGTCAAAGCCCGGCGCGCCGGGCAAAGACGTAAAGAAAGTTCCCGGACAACCGGCGACTGCGGCCCCGGCGCAACAAAAAAAGGCTGACGATTTCTTCGGCAGTTTTGGCGATTTTGGAAATTAAGAGCGCGCTTCAATATCGATTTTTCTTTCCTCTGATTTGTATCCTAACCGTCGGCTGCATTAATAATTATTTAATTAAGGAAAATTTGTCCGAAGGCCAAGTTACAGAAATTTCCATCATCCGCAAAGAGTCAACGATTAAAACCATGGGGTTGATTCCGGTTTATCAGGACTATCTCGAAGGTTATATTCATGGCGGATTGGTTAATGCCGAAGGGCAACCCGTGCAAGGGGTCACTGTTTTTGTGAGCGACAGCGCCGGCAAAGAGTTGGATCAGTTTTCACCCGGGGTTACGGATTTGTACGGAATTTTTCGGGTGCGCTTTTCTTTGCCCATCCACTGGCACAAAGTGGACGTTACCGCGCAATTTTACCCCGAAAGCTGGAACGTTATTGAGCCTTACCCTAAGTTCCGGTTTTATTTTGATCGTCAAACCGGCGTGCTTTCTTATGCCCCCATTGAACAGTGGTACGCTGTGCGGCAGGGCGAATCAATGGTAAAAATCGAAAAAAAGAATCCAAAGAAATTTTCTACTTATGACCTCTTACAAAAGAAGAAAGAGGATGATCCTTTTAGTCCGATTGAAGATAGGGCCAAGTTTAAACCTAAAACTGAATCTAAGGAAGATAAAAACCCTAATTCAACCAACGCGGAAGGTGCAGCGGGTGAAGAAGGTTCAGAGAATAGTTTTAGCTTTGGTCCTTAACCATTCACTATGAGCCGATCACCAACTTTTCCAGCTACTGATCTCCATGGGTGGTATGTTCAAGCTAAACGGGATTTACCCTGGCGTCGGGACCCTAAACCGTATAAAGTTTGGATTTCTGAAATTATGTTGCAGCAAACGCAAGTGGGAAACGTTATCGCTTATTTTCTAAACTTCCTGCGCAAGTTCCCAAGCGTCTCTAATCTTGCGGACGCTCCGGAATCTGAAGTTTTAAGCGCCTGGTCGGGACTTGGGTACTATTCCCGCGGTCGGAATTTAAAAAAGGCCGCGCAAGTGATGATGAGCGAACATTCCGGAAAAGTGCCGGAAACTTTTAAGGAATTAATTAAGCTTCCGGGCATTGGTCCCTACACAGCGGGCGCGATCGCTTCCATTGCTTTTGAACAACCCCTGCCAATTTTAGATGGGAACGTTAAACGGGTTTTGAGCCGATTTTATTTAGAGACAGACGAAAAAAAGCTTTGGAGCGCCGCGGAGTCTGTTGTGCGGAGTTGGCACCAGCGGAAAGGAAAACCCTCAGAAATTAATCAAGCGTTGATGGAGTTGGGCGCGCTGATTTGCAGTCCGCGCGCCCCTAAATGTTCCCAATGTCCGTTAAGGAAAAGGTGCGGGGCTAAGGACAACTCAGCGGCTGAATTTTATCCTGTTGGGGATAGGAAGTTGACAACTTCAAAGCAAAGCCACGCGCTCCTGCTCTTGGAGCGGCAATGCGCGGCGGGACAGGAATTTTTGTTGGAACAGCGATCAGGCTCTGAGCCTTGGCTAAAAGGGATGTGGCAGTTCCCGATTATTCCGCTTGCGCCCAAAGAAAATTTTAAACTAGCGCGTTGCCGCGGGAATGTGGCCAAACGGTTTTCATCTAAACTTGGGCAACGGATCCAAGTGAAAAGGTACTTAGGAAAAATAAATCATCAAATCACGCGCTATAAACTTGATTTGCAGGTTATACGCGCGGAGCTGATTGGTCGGCAAGCGTCGCTTTCTTCTGTTTACCGCTGGGTGCCGGAACTTGAGTTGCAACAATTTGCGTACTCTTCTATTTTAAAGAAAACCTTGGCATTGGCAAAAAATTAATATAAAAGGAGGATGTATGAGCGTGCCAAGAAAAACAGCTTTAATCACCGGAGCTTCCAGCGGCATTGGTTATGAACTAGCGCGTTGTTTTGCTGGTAAGGGGTACAATTTGGTGCTCGTGGCTCGCCGAGAAGATCGGTTGCAGCAGGCTAAGAGTGAATTCGAAAAAAAATATTCCGTAAGGGTTAGAGTGATAAGCGGAAACTTATCCGATCCGCAGACCCCGCGCAGAATTTTCGATGAACTGACAGCGCAAACCATTGAAGTGGACGTATTGGTCAATAACGCCGGTTTAGGAGCGCATGGCTTTTTTATCCAGACTCCTTGGGAGAAAGAAGAAGAAATATTAGCGGTAAATGTTACGGCATTAACCGCTATGACCAAACTCTTTGTTTTGGGCATGGTGCAACGTAAAAGTGGGCAAATTATCAACGTCGCATCTATTGCCGCGTTCTTGCCCGGACCATTAATGTCCACCTATTACGCTTCCAAAGCGTATGTGTTGTCTTTTAGCGAGGCGCTGGCAAACGAATTGAAAGGTTCAGGAGTGAGCGTTACTGCTTTATGTCCGGGTCCAACCCAATCGGAGTTCCAGCGAGTGGCCGGCGTGGACCATAGCCGGTTGTTTGATGAGAGCAGAATGGCGACATCAAAGGAGGTGGCGGAGTACGGTTTTAGGGCCGCAGCTCGTTGCAAGGTAGTTGCGGTGCATGGAGTTATTAACCGCATTTTTTCTTTTGCAGTTCGTTTTGTCCCGCGTCAAATCGTTGCTGCCGCCGCGCGAAAATTACAAGAAAGGCGAATTCCAGGCCAAATCAGAGGGTCTAATATTGCCGGATGAGAGCAGGTCATATCCAAGGGGTAAATGTTAATTGACAATCCTTTTATCATCTAGTAAACTAAAATCTTATAGGGGTGAATTCATTGACTAAACTCATTTTTTTCTCTTTCACCTTTTTTCTAATATTGGGCCTGTTTTTTTTCTACCGACCGAAATGGATTATCAGCATTAATAAGTTTGCCCGCGACCGAATATTTAACGATAACCTGATCCTTTTAGAGCGGCGGAAGAAGGGAGTTTTTTTCCTATTGATCGCGGCCCTACTGTTTTATTGGGGACACCATCGATCTCATTATGTGCATTCCCCAATGAGCGAAAAAATCATTTCTAGCGACCGGCTGCTTTACCAATCCCTGCAACATCTTGAAGACATGCAGTTGGACGAAGCAAAAATGCTTTGCGCTGACGCCGTGGCTAGAGATCCACGCAACGTGGAAGCGCTTTATCAGTTGGCCGCTATTGCTTACGTTATGCATGACGCGGAACAGGCTAAAATCTATTGGTCAAAAGCTTCTGCGCTTGACCCTGGCTCGCCTCATGCCCGGAGGTTTGGGGCAATGGCCGAAAAATTAACCGGCGCGCCCTTTTCCTTAAATTAATGAACGCCTCTTTAAAAATTGCAAAAGAGATTTATAGTTGGATATATCCCCGGCTAAGCGACAAATCAGAGCTTGAGGTTTTTTTCAGCCAAGGGCGGGGCCGCAGCGTGATTTGGTCGGAAAAAAGTTGTGAGGACATTTCACAGTCAGACGGCGGCGGGGTGGGAGTGAGGGTGATCCTGCGCGATTGCGCCAAAGGCGGTAGGCAAGGTTACGCTTTTACCACTTCATTTGAACGAGCGGCCGTTGAGAAAACGTTGGAACGGGCTATTGATTCAGCGCGCGCGTTGCCTGCGGATCCGCATCGTCTTTTGCCCAAGCTCAATACCTTGCAGATGCAACCGCAATTGATGGTTGATATGGTTGATGAGTCGCTTTATTGCCAGACCATTTCCGCGATTAAAGAAAAATTAAAGGCCGGTGAAGCCCAACTGCTTAAAAAATACCCTCTTTTGCGATCCATCTTGCGCGCTGGTTTTAGCGAGGGGTCCAGCGATATTGTAATACTCAACTCAAACGGTTTGGAACAATTTTACAGCGTTACTCATGCGGGTTTAGGGGTCTCGTGCTTGGCGGAACAGTCCGGAGAGCGGCAAGAAGGCGGTTATGGGGTGAGCAAACGATTCCTACGCGATTTGGATTGGGATTTTATTTTTGAAAGCTCAGCGCAAAAAACTTTGGCTCTTTTGGGCGGCAAACCCATTGCCACGGGCAATATTCCGGTGGTGTTTGACCCCTCGGTGGGGTGTGACTTTTTGTCTTTGGCCGCGGACGCTGTTTGTGCGGATTCCGTTCAAAAGGGAAAATCATATTTAGCGGGCCGTTTGGGAACCAGCGTAGCTTCGGAACATGTGACTTTGGTTGATGACGGTCTCCTGCCGCAAGGATTGGCCAGCTCTCCGGTAGACGACGAAGGCGTTCCCACTCAAACCACTTTGGTCCTTGAGCGCGGACTCTTAAAGCAGTGGCTCTATGATACCTACGCTGCGCTAAAAGACAATACTGTTTCTACCGGCAACGCCGTGCGTTCAGGGTACGGCAGTTCTCCTTCCGCCGGAACTTCTAATTTTTATATGCGGCCCGGATCCATGGACAGAGAAAAATTAATGGCGCAAACAACGGGCCTTTATCTCCTGGACGTTATGGGGTTGCATATGGCCGACCCTATTTCCGGAGATTTTTCGCTGGCTGCAATTGGCTATTGGTTGGAGCGGGGTGAAAGAAAGTTCGGAGTGCGCGGGGTGACTCTGGCGGGCAACCTATTGGATTTATTTAAAAAAGTGGATTGCGTTTGTTCTGACCTCACTTTTTTTGGCTCTGTTGGCAGCCCCACTTTTCGTGTCCAGGACCTTTCAGTCAGCGGTTCTTAAGAACGGTCCATGTCCATCTCAATTCTAGCTCCCCAACCCGGGGGAAAAAGTCGAATTATCGGCATTATCGGCGATCCGCTCACTTACACCTTATCTCCGCTCATGCATAACCATGCCTTAGCGCTATTAGGGTTGGATTTTATTTATTTGCCTTTCGTGGTTCGGCCTGCGGACTTAAAAGCCGCAATTTTAGGCGTTCGCGCGCTGAACTTGGCCGGTGTCAATGTCACTATTCCGCACAAGGAATCGGTAATGAAATATTTGGACGAAGTGTCGCCTTTGGCAAAACGGATCGGCGCGGTAAACACTATTGTGCGCCAGGGAGAAAAATTGGTTGGCCATAACACGGATGCCCCTGGATTTTTAGAGTCCCTGCGAGTGGACGGCCAATTTGATCCGCGCGGTAAAACGGGCTTGATTTTAGGGGCAGGAGGCAGCGCGCGCGCGTTGGCTGTGGCATTGGCTGGAGCAGGGATAAAGAAACTTACGTTTTTGAATCGCACCTTAGCGCGCGCTTTGAACTTGGCCCGAAATTTGCGGGGGTTTAAAAATTTAGAAGTAGAGGTTCGAGAGTTAAGCCCAGAAAATCTGGGTGAAGAGCTGCGTGCTGCGGCATTGCTTTTAAATACAATACCCGGCCATGGATTAAAAAGAAAAGGGTTAGAGCGCGCGTTAAAAAATAGTGACCCGCAATTGTTTGTATTTGACGCAGTTTATGCGGAAACTACGCCGTTATTGCGCGCTGCCCGCCTTTATGGCCGAACGGCAATCAACGGTTTGGGGATGCTAG
>JAHFBY010000023.1 GCA_023249835.1 Elusimicrobiota bacterium
ACCTCGTTGAGTGAACGGAACCATTCTCCAACAGTGAACTCGGCTTTTTTATTTCTAAGGGCTCTAGTGATTACCGCTTCAACATAGTAGGCTAAAAGGCAAATTAATACATGAGCCTGAATTCGGCGATCGGTCCAGTGAAACATGGGGCGCGTATCGCCGAAAAACCGGCCTGAACATAAAAAAAGTTCAGCGCCACGGCCGAGGCCAGCGTTTTGCGCATTAAGGAGCGTTGGGGTATCCTCATCTAAAATCCAGTCTATAATGTGAGTTTCAGCGCGAGCGTTAGGAGTGGTTTATCATGAAGAAAAGGGCACAATCCTCACACCCTATTCATAATAGGAAAAACCTTATTTTTCAAGGTGATTAAAAAGAATAATTTCCTCTTGGGCCGCAAATGATGACAAGGGCAGTATTTCACCGCAATCTCTTGAGAGTATTGACACTACGCTTATAATGTATTACAATTTAATCAGGAGGCTGCCATTTGCATATTACGGAGCTGGTGTGGGACGATGAGACCGTTTCCCATATTCAAAAGAAACACAGGGTGGATCCCAAAGAGGTTGAGGACGCCTGTTTTTCAGAGGATGCGCCTCTCGTTTTGACCGCACGCGGGGGCGCTCCGATATATTACGTTTTAGGCCAAACTTCATCAGGGAGATACTTGTTCATTGTCATCCGGTATCTTTTTCGAGGCAAAGCAAAACCGATTACGGCGCGAAATATGGAACCCGGAGAAAAAAGACGATATCATAAAATGAGGTGATTGCTATGGCTAAGATTCCCAAGTTGAAAAGCAATGAGAAGATAAGAGAGTTTTGGGACAACAATAGTTTATCGAACTTTGAAGAAGAGCTTAAACCTGCGGGCATCCTATTTCAAAAACCGCGCAAAGAGGTGCTCTCCGTAAGGCTGGATCCGCCCTTCTTGGCGCCTTTAAAAGCGATCGCTAAAAGCGTTGGAATCGGCTATTCTTCTCTTGCCAGAATGTGGATTATAGAAAGGATCAAAAAAGAGTTGCGCGGCGTAAAAACGTCGCATCGGCATGCGTAAACTATTTAGAAGTCATAATCCAGACGCCCTTCCACTCGCCCTCTGGACAGATGTTCCCCAACGCTAATAAAAATTAAGTGCCTATTTTGAGTAAAAAATTCTCCTCCTCTCGGCATGAGGAAACATTCAAAAGAGCGGACCCACGCTTTTTAAGCGATTACATTCTGCGAACCAGGATTATCCCGTGTCCGCTTCTGCCAGATTGAGCGTGCTCCAGAGTTTGGCTCGAAGCCTGCGCAGTGGAAAAGTTCCGTGATCCCAGAGAGACGCCAGCTTGTCTTTAAGGTAAATCAAGGCGTGGCGCCAAGCGTTTACCCATAAGACTCCGAACAAGCCAAAATGCGTAGACACCCCCCCTTATTTTTAGTCTATAAACCTGCTGCGTAATGATATATCATTATAATATGCCGATCGATGAATTAGAAAAAACTACTGTTCAACCTGAACTTAAAGATCAAACTCTCATTGTGGTTCATGGCCTCTGGGTTCCTGCTAAAATTAAAACTGTTCCCGGGAACTTTTGCCTTTGGGGCGAAGGAACGCAACTGCGCGATCAAACTATATATTCTCCTATTAAAAACCATCCCTTTGCGCTGTCCGCAAACGAATTAAGCGCGATTTTCCCTGAGTTAACTTCTGCGCAAAAAAATAAAGTAGATTTAACATTGCCCAGCCGGAACAGGTTGCCGCAAGCCTCCCAACTCCTGCTGCAAGAACAGCTAAATCTTTCTTCTTTAAACCCGCTTTCACTTAGGAAGTGGAAGGTTGAATGTCTTGCTCTTAATCCGGAACAGTCCATGGATTTTTTAGTGTCGCTGGATTTGAGCGCCCTTAAAGACAAAACCGTGTTTCCAGATTATGATCTGTTGTTTTGGCAATCGGCCGCGGCTCTTGCCAAAGAAACGCTGGTCCGCGAATGGTACATGCCTGCAATCTATTTTAATGGAAGTTCCAGCCGTAGAAATGCATTTTCCGGGTGGAAATCATTTTTAGATGCGCCGAACGCAAGCGCTAAATTTGGAAAACTGGCGGAAGCTATGCCTTTATCTTGCTTTTCTTTTCCCATGAATGAAAAACTTGGAAAAATTGAAGTTAATCCGCAAACGCTTTTAAACGATTTTTTAAATTGCGCCATTGACTCTGCTGTGCGATCCTCCATTAAAAAAGAAAGGCTTTCGTTTTTCCGACCCAGAACTAGCCATGACGTTTGGCTGCTTGGATTAACTAAAAGTCATCCGGACTTATATATTTCGGATCTGGACGCGCGGGACATCGAATCTTCGCTTGATACTTGGGAATCTCGGCTGCAAGCGGCAAGCAGTAAAGGGTTGCGGAGCTGTTTACGACTTGAACCTCCGGAAAAAGAAGGTAAAGAGTGGAGTTTAGTTTATCTCATGCAAGCAACCGCAGAACCAAGTTTTATGGTTCCCGCGGAAGATATTTGGACTAAAAGTTCCGCAGCCGCTAAACTTGAAGAAATTTCAGGCTCTAATCCCGAAGAAAGAATGCTCTCTTCCCTGATTTTAGCCGGACAACTCTACCCGCCGATTGCAGCAAGCTTAAAGAAGGCCCGCCCTAACCGCATTGCGCTAAACGCGGACCAGGCTTATCTATTTCTCAAAGACGCGGCTCCGGTATTGGCAAATACCGGGTTTGGCTTAATATTGCCGCCCTGGTGGAAATCTGAAACCGCTCCTCGCCTTAGCTTGAGCTTAAATATAAAATCAAATATGGAAAGCGGTCTGGGCATGGACTCGCTGATAAATTTTAAGTGGCGAATTGCGCTGGGAGACACTGAGTTAACCGAAAAAGAATTTGAAACGCTTTCCAATCTTAAAATCCCTTTGGTGGAATTACGGGGACAGTGGGTAGAAGTAGACCGGGAAACTTTACAAAAAGCGATTGATTTTTTAAACCAAAATAAAAAAGGGGCCTTACCCTTTAGAGAAATATTTAAGAAACTGCGCGATGGATCAAACTCTCAACTCGCAATCTCTGAACTCAAGGCTGAGGGGTGGCTAAAAAACCTGATATGCGAACCCAGCGCGCCTTCTTCATACGAAACTTTAACTGTACCCCAAGCTTTGAAAGCGACCTTAAGGCCCTATCAAGAGCGGGGGTTTTCTTGGCTTGCGTTTCTGCAAAACCATGGTTTCGGAGCCTGTTTAGCCGACGATATGGGCCTAGGCAAAACCATTCAATCTTTAGCGCTGTTGCTGCTCAATAAAGAAGAAAAAAGAGCATCCACCCACCCCAACCACGACACTGGACCGGCGTTGATCGTTTGTCCTACTTCGGTTGTTGGCAACTGGCGCAAAGAGATCGAACGTTTTGCGCCTAGCCTAAAAGTAATGGTCCACCATGGCTCTACTCGAAAAAAGAAAAAATCTGCGTTTTTACGCCAAGTACGGTCCCATGATTTGGTGATCAGCACTTATGCTCTAACGCGGCTAGATAACCGGTTATTAAACGCGCAAACGTGGTCCGGCATAGTGCTGGACGAAGCGCAAAACATTAAAAATCATCAATCTTATCAAAGCCGGGCGGTCCGGGAACTAAAAGGGGGATACCGCATCGCTCTTACCGGCACGCCAGTTGAAAACCGGTTAACCGAACTCTGGTCCATAATGGAGTTTTTAAATCCAGGTTATTTAGGCGGTTTTGAAGATTTTCATAAACGGTTCAGCGTTCCCATTGAAAAGTACCAAGACGCGCGCGCGGCCAACACTCTGCGCCGGATCGCGCAGCCTTTCATCCTGCGCCGGCTTAAAACAGATAAAAGTATCATCTCCGACTTGCCGGAAAAAATGGAGATGAAAATTTTCTGTACCCTAACCCGCGAACAAGCCACACTCTACCGCGCCGTGGTTGGGGATATGATGGAAAAAATTGAGTCTTCCGAAGGCATCCAGCGGCGCGGGCAAGTATTGTCCGCCCTGACCAAACTTAAACAAGTTTTGAACCACCCGGCTCACTTTCTTAAAGATAATAGCGCTTTGCCCAAACGTTCGGGTAAACTGGAACGGTTAACGGAAATGCTGGAAGAGGTTTTAAGCGAAAATGATTCCGCGCTGGTATTTACCCAATACGCGGAGATGGGGAGTTTGCTGAAGCGCCACTTTCAAGAAACCCTGCTGCAAGAATCGTTATTTTTTCACGGTGGACTTTCCAAAGAGGCCAGGGAAAACATAGTGGATCGTTTTCAATCCGGATCCGCGAAAATATTGATCCTCACCCTTAAAGCCGGAGGGTTAGGTCTAAACCTCACGAACGCCAGCCACGTCTTTCACTTTGACCGTTGGTGGAACCCGGCGGTA
Organism: Elusimicrobiota bacterium; assembly: GCA_023249835.1. Lineage (GTDB taxonomy): Bacteria > Elusimicrobiota > Elusimicrobia > 2-02-FULL-39-32 > 2-02-FULL-39-32 > JAHFBY01. Next base: position 4,374 of record JAHFBY010000023.1, read on the forward strand.
GAAAACCAAGCCACGGACCGCGCTTTTCGCATTGGCCAAACAAAAAAAGTGCAAGTGCATAAATATATCTGCCTGGGCACTCTGGAAGAAAAAATAGACCAAATGATTGAATCTAAAAAAAACTTGGCTGAAAAAGTGCTCGGGGCCAGCGAGACTTGGCTTTCCGAACTTTCCAACGCCGAACTCAAAAATATCTTTGAGTTAAGGGAAAGCGCCATGGGAGACCTCGGGTGAACAGTTATTGGAGCCCCTATCCACGGCGCCCAGTCCCTAAAATAGCGGTCGGCGGCATTAAGATCCACAGAGGCAGCGGGTCCATATCAAAAACCTGGTGGGGACAGCAATGGATAAGGGCGCTCGAATCTTTTGGCTGGCATACGCGGCTGGAACGCGGCAAACGTTATGCCAGGATTGGGCAAGTGCTCTCTATTAAAATTGAGCCGGGACTGGTCTGGGCGCAAGTGCAGGGGTCAAGACTAAAACCTTACCTGGTAAAAATTGCCATGCACGCATTTTCCGTTAAAGAATGGTCGCGAGCAGCTGACGAACTATCGCGCAAAGCCATCTATTCGGCGCAGTTGTTAGCCGGAGAAATGCCCCTTGGCATTGAAGAACCTTTCCGATTAGCGAACCTTTCTCTTTTTCCAAAATCACAGAGCGATCTTGCGACCGACTGCTCGTGTCCAGACTGGGAAAACCCCTGCAAACATATCGCAGCCGCTTATTACGTTTTAGCGCAAGAATTTGATCAGGACCCGTTTTTATTGTTTAAACTTCGCGGTCTAGATCGTAAAAAACTTTTAGCTGCAGTTGGCGCCCGCAGGAACATAAAATCAATATCGCGAAATCCGGACGAACCCAGGTACAACGCAATCGAAACATATTCTGTTAAACCCAGAAAAGCATTAAAACCGATAAACATTTTAAAACAAATTGACACTTTCTATCAGTTGCGAAATAAATTGCCGGGCAACGTGGCGGAACTATTCTCTTTCACTCACCAAGAGCTGCCCATGCCGGGCGGTAAAATTAAGGAAATGGGAACTCCCCCCTTCTGGCGCGGCGAAACCCCTTTTCAAGAAACAATGACTTATATCTATGAAGCTGTTCAAAATCAGGCATTGAATAGTTTATTTCACCGCAATATTCAATAGTTCAACATTCTCGCACTGTTCTACCCTCCACGCGCAATACGCGGTCAACGATATTTAAAGTGGACAACCTATGCGCGATAATCAAACAGGTTCGCTGGTCCATTAATTTACATAACGCGCGCTGCAACAAGTTTTCCATTTCCATATCTATAGAAGAGGTCGCTTCGTCCAGCAGCAGCACGGGCGGGTCTAATATCAGCGCTCGGATAAACGCCACCAATTGTCGCTCCCCGGTAGATAGCAGCGCGCCCCGCTCGCCCACCGGCTGACCCAGCCCTAAAGGAAAACGCTGGAAATAGGCGGTTGCTCCCGCCAGTTCCACCGCCTGCTTAATTTTTTCATCAGTGACGCCGGGACGGTCCAGGGAAATATTTTGAGCGATGGTTCCTTGAAATAAAAAGATCTCCTGCGGGATGAGCACGATGTTCCGCCTCAAATCGCTGCGGGCCAGATCTTTTATATCTACGTCGTCTAGGAGCACGCGCCCCTGCTCAAGGGGATAAAAACGCAATAAGATATTGCTCAAAGTGGTTTTGCCCGCGCCGGTAGTGCCGATGATAGCTATACATTCGCCGCTGCGAATGTGAAAAGAAACGTCCGTCAACACCGGACGACCGGAAGAGTAGGAAAAATGCACCCGCTCAAATTTAACGTCGCCGCGCACTGCCTGCAAGGTAACGGGACGCTTAGGGTCCAGCGCGTCCGGCTTACGGTCTAACAACTGAAAAATTCTTTCGGAAGAGGCCAGGGCGGACTGAAAAACATTGTACTTTTCCGCCATGTTGCGAACAGGGTTAAAAAACTGCTGCACGTACTGTACGAAGGCCACAACCACTCCTACTCCAAGGCCCCTAAAAACCATGCGTTCACCGCCAAAACCTAACACTAAAGCGATGGAAAGCGCGCTGGAGAACTGCACTAAGGGATAAAACAACGCGTTATACCGGATCGATTTTAAGAGTTCACGCTTATAACCCTCATTCATCTCCTTGAACTTTATAAAATTCAGCTCTGCACTGTTATTGAGGTGAACCGTAGCCATGCCATTGACGTTTTCTGCCATATAACCGTTCATTCGGGAAAGCGCCGATCGGATTAAACGGTAGGCGGCGCGGGCGTAATTTTTGTATACCACCGCGGCCCCCAAAACCACGGGCATCAAACCCAAAGGCAAGAGCGCTAACTTCCAGTCCAATAAAAGCATGGCCGCGGCCGTGGACGCCAACGTCAACCCGTTGCCTAACACCGTCACGAAACCTGAGGTAAACAACTCCTGGATCGCGTCCACGTCTCCGATTACGCGGGTCATTAACCGTCCGGAAGGGTTCGCGTCAAAAAATGATGCGGTCATTTTTTGTAAATGGCTAAAGAGTTGAGAGCGCATGTCCGCCATCACTTTTTGGCCGATTATTTCCATACGCACGGACTGATGCACAGAAGCCCAATAGCCGCCAACCATGATCAGCAGATAAATGATCGCCAAATGCGCCAGGCCCTGCAGGTCCGAATGCACAATGGGACCGTCAATGGCCAACTTAACCAGATAGGGACCCAAAGCTTCAGATGCGGAAACGACCAAAAGGAACGTTAGGCCTAAGAACGCATCGCGCCGGTAAGGCAGGGCAAACTTCAACATGCGCCAAAATAGACGCGCGTCCCCAGATTTGAACGGGCGATCTATTTCTATTTCCAAATGAGGCACAGATTTACTCCAAACCCTGCTGCTTGTATAGCGCGCTAAAAAAATTATCCCGCCGCAATAACTCTTGCGGAGAACCTTGGTCGATCACGCGGCCTTGATCCAGGATCCATATCTGTTCGGCGCTGGCGACCGTAGAGTAACGATGAGAGATGATTATGGTGGTTTTATTTTTCCGGACTTCCCGCAAACGTTTCAAAATCTTTTCTTCTACGGAGACGTCCACGTTGGAAAAAGCGTCATCCAAAATTAATATATCGGGGTTACGCAGCAGCGCGCGCGCAATTTCCGAACGCTGCCGCTGCCCGCCTGAGAGCGCAACGCCCCTCTCGCCGACCAAAGTATTCCCCCGCGCTTCTAACTGTTCAATATCGGAGTCTAGGCCAGCGTCAACCATCGCTTTTTCAATCATATCCTCCAGCGCTTCGGGATGGCCCATCCGGATATTTTCGGTAATAGATTCAGAAAATAAAAATATATCTTGGCTGACAAAACCGATCCGCCGGCGCAATATGTCGTGCGGAATTTTGCGAACGTCCGCTCCGCCGATCCAGACCGCGCCCACGGGCGGCTCATAGAGTCGCACCAATAGATGCGCCAAGGTGGATTTGCCCGATCCAGTTTTACCGATAATAGCGCTCCAGCTTCCTGCGGACATGGAAAGAGTCACTCCTTTGAGAACGGGTTCATCCTTGTAAACAAAAGTAAGCTCTTTGATTTGAATTTCTGTTCCCCTCCATTCTTGCCGGACCGCCTCCACTGTTTGGCTGCTTTCTTCCGGTTCATCTAAGATCTCGCGCAACCGAAACATGGCCGCGCGCCCCCGTTGGTATTGGTTCACCAACACTCCGAGCGCTGTCATGGGCCAAGCAAGCATGGCTAAATAGCCCATAAAACCCGCAAGTCCGCCCACAGTTAAACGCCCCCAAATTATTTCCCTTCCGCCATTGAGCAGCACCAACACCCCGCAAACACCGGCTACCAAGCTCAACATCGGCTCAAACTGCGCATGGACCTTGGCCAAAGCGATGTTTTTCTCCAGATAGTCTTTAGCTAATAATTCAAAGCGAGCGATTTGGCGGCTCTCCTGCGCATAGGCCTGCACCACCTTAATGCCGGCAATGCTTTCGTGCGTGTGGGAAGAAATAGCGCTTAAAGCCGCTTGCGCAACGGCGAACCGATCGCGGATGCGCGGACCCATCCGCACCACAATAACCGTGACCACGGCCATGGGCGCCACGCACCAAATCGTCAACCGCACGCTTAAAGAAAGCATCAAACCCAGCGTCGCTGCGGTCATTAAAAAACCATCCACCATCCCTAAAAATCCTAGAGAGGTGAATTGCCGGACCGCGCTCAGGTCGCTGATCGCGCGCGAGAGGATATCTCCGCTTTCATATTTTTTAAAAAAGCGCAGGGGCAGATGCAATAGCCTGCGCAAAAAATCGTTCCTTAAGTCATACTCCAAAAGGTGGGTAGCGCCAAACAGGTATTGCCGCCAATAATAGCGAAAAATTGCCTGCCCGATCGCAGCAGCGACCAAACAGCAGGGAAAAAACCATAGGCCTCGACTTGGAGCAGGAGCCAGAGAGTCGATCGCTTGTTTGGTCAGGATTGGTATCAGCAGGCCAAAAATATCGGTCGCGACCAAGCTGATAACGCCCAAAAACACTGGCCGCCGGTACTTCTTAAGATAGGGAAAAAGAGGCGCAAATGGACTGTTTAAAAATAACTGAACGCGGTCAACCATTGTATCCGGCAGGAAAAACAATTTTGCGGAGCGAACCAATGTTGTTTCGCGTTTTTTGGTCACCCGGTTTAAGCCGCAACGCCTCCTCAAAATATTGCAAGCTCCGCAAATAATCCGCCATTTTATAACTACAGTACCCCAAATGGTAAACGATCTCAAAAGCGCGCGGATCCAACCGTTGCGCTTGGATAAAAATGGATTGGGCTTGCGGGTAACGAGCCAAGCTCATTTCATAAAAAAGACCCACTGCATAAAGCAACTCGGCGTTCCCCCGCGCGAGTATGCCTGCCCGCTCCAAACAACTCAGAGCTTCAGACAAATTATTTCTTGCTCTTTCCATATCCCCCAGCAGCAAATACGCATATACTTTTACATAAGGCACTACTGGCGCCGACAAAATCATCCGGCTGATCCTTTCCGCCTGGTCAAGGTCCCCTGCATGAAACAGAAGTCCGGCATGTTCCATGGCGCTCACCGGATAATCTAAAACGTCATCTAAGTTTATTGTTATTTTGGGATAGGGCTCATCCATTTTTAACCCATACCATTGATAGTAACGCTGAGGAGTCTCAGCGCGAAGAACTGCGCAGCGGCCAATAAATTCTTCCAACTTAACGGCATCTTTTTCCTCTGCCCGCATATCGCGGTTAGGTTCACTGCGAATTTTTTTCAAAAAATCCGAACGCAACAGCAGGTGTCGAACCTTTAGTTGCGTTAACATATTTTTAAGGTCGTCCGCATCACTAGATCTCTGCGCATACTCTAAAATAAGTTCCTTATCCAAGTAATAACTTGCATGCAGGGGACGCTCCAAACCAAATATATACGGAATACCGGCGTAGATCACCCCTTCATTTTTATCAGTATTGCGGTTGATCAAATGAGTGATCCAACGCAATTGGTCCAGACCCTGATCTCCGGTGCGATAATTCCCGGGAGAAAATCCATACAGCGCCATTTTCACTGAACTAAATATCAACCCCAACATACCAGAGCTTAGACAAGTGTAAATAAATGCTGCGCATACGGCCCCAAAAACCACGCGTTTAACCGCTAAAGCTTGCGGGGAGCTAAGAAGAAAATTAACGACAAAAGCAAAAGGCAGGCAAACTAAAAACGACCACAATCCAATTTGATAACGGGTCTCAACGGCGCTAGCGCTTAAAATGAACCAACTGCTAACGCCGGCCACTACCCACAATCGCAACGAACGTGGAAAAGCCGATTTCCAAAAAATCGGAACCACCATAACCCATATCAATGTCCCGCCCCAAGCCGCCGGGACGAATTTGCCTTGATCGCGGCAAAAACCGGTCAAACTTGACAACACGTAGACAAACGAATTCATCCCATTTGAATCAGCATAACTAATGGGAATAATTTGATGC
>JAHFBY010000333.1 GCA_023249835.1 Elusimicrobiota bacterium
GATCCACCAAATCCATTTTATTGACGCAAACCACCACCTGTTTAACGCCCAGCATGGAAAGGATATAGCCGTGTCTGCGCGAATTTTCACGAACTCCCTCTTTAGCGTCAATGATCAACACCGCGGCTTCAGCGCGGGCAGCGCCGGAAATCATATTCTTTAGAAACTCGATGTGCCCCGGCGCGTCAATGATGATGTAGTCGCGTTTGGCAGTTTTAAAAAAAGAGCGGGCGGTATCGATCGTTATGCCCTGATCTTGTTCATCGGTTAACGCGTCCAATAAAAAAGCGTATTCAAATGGTTTTCCGGTACGTTCGCATTCTTTTTTAACGGCTTCGAGTTTACCCTGGGGTAAAGAGCCCGTATCCGCCAAGAGTCGCCCCACAACCGTGCTTTTGCCGTGGTCCACGTGGCCCACAATGACGATGTTCATTTGGTCGCGTTCCAGAACTTGGGGGGAATTAACCATCACATGTATCCTTCGCGCCGCAGCTCTTCGAGTCCATGTTTGCCGTCTTGCAAACGGCCGGAGCGTTCCGCAATATTTTTTAGTTTGCCGCTTTTAAGTTCCACAATAATCTCGTCTACGTTCTTAGCTGTGCTCTGAATCGGCGACTGGCAGGGCGCGCAGCCCAGGCTCCGGTAACGAATACCATTGCCCTGATCATAATAGAGCGAAACCGTGGGAATTTTTTCCCGTTTTATGTATTCCCAAATGTGCAGTTCAGTCCAGTCCAGCAGGGGATGTATGCGCACGTGAGTGCCGGGAGCAAAATCAGTTTTAAATTGGTTCCAAAATTCCGGCGGTTGTTCGCCGACGTCCCATAAATTATTTTTGTCCCGAGGGGAAAAATAACGTTCCTTAGATCGGCTTCCTTCTTCGTCCGCGCGGGCGCCGACAATAACCCCATGATAGGGTTGAGCATCGAGGTCGGGTTCGTAAAAGCCGGTCTCTAAATTTAATTTTTGGCGCGGCCAAGTACCGTTTAAAGTATGCGTTAAAGCATCTTTTTTTAGCATGCCGCAACAATCTAAACGCGAAATTTTTCGCGGGTCGGAATCCGGCAGATTTTGGGTGTTGGGAAAAGTTTTACCTAACTGCAACGCCGGCTTATTTTGGCCTACAACCATGGCAAGCTTGTACTCCATGGCTAACTTGTCCCTATATTCAATCATCTCTGGAATTTTATAACTGGTATCAATATGGATGAGGGGAAAAGGGACGTGTCCAAAAAATGCTTTGCGCGCCAGCCACAAGAGCACCGTCGAGTCCTTGCCAATGGACCAAAGCATGCACAGCCGCTCAAAATGGCGAAAGGCCTCGCGCAATATATAAACGCTCTGTTGTTCCAGTTGAGAAAGCGTATCCACATTATTATTATATAAGATTCGACCCTTAATATTAATGGGAAATCTTGCGGGAGTTCTAATTTTTATCTACGTGTTATTGATAACGCTGGGCAAGAATTTCTGTTAGTACACTCTGGCCCAACGCGCCTTATCAAATTAAAGGTTGAGTAGGTTTCTTATTTCTTTGATTAATTGAGGGAGGTCTTTTGAGAGGATTTGCCAGATAATGTCTAAATCAACGTCAAAATACCCGTGAATGAGGTGGTTGCGCACACCAATGACTTCTCGCCAAGGAATATTTGGATTTGCTTCTTGAATATCTGCTGAGACGTGGTTTGCCGCTTCGCCCAAAATTTCCAACAACCGCGTGATTGCCAACACAAAAACTTCATCTTTTTTTAAATCGCTTCTTTGTTTACCGTTAGCAAGACGAACAGCAGTTTCGGCAGCCTCCAACATGTGTCTAAGACGAACGCTGTCGTCATGCTGCGTCATACTGGACCAGGGACTCCTGCAGGATTTTATTGCGGATCAAAGGACTTAAAAAGTTTGGGGTTTGCAAATCCACTTTACGTCCTAAAAGCTCGGACAACTCCAGCTCAATTCGAAAAAATGCCAATCCAGGAATATGCTCGGGGTAAAACTCTACGAGAATATCAACATCGCTGTCAGGCCGAAAGTCGTCACGCAATACCGACCCAAAAAAAGCCAGTCGCACAATATGATGACGCCGACATAACTCGTCAATTTTTATTTTATTAAAATGAATTTTAGGACTCATTGGTTTTGGCCGCGCTGTTGCCTTTAATTAAAAGTATAACATGCGCTGCGGATATTATCAATTACGATAGGATCAGGGAGGATCAGGGGACATCATACTTAATTCGTAAATTCCAATGTGGATTTATTTTTTTCGAGAAGCCATTTGTACAGCGGAACAAACGTAATCGTGTACGTCGTATTATAAATTTTTATCTTTTCTTCTCCGGCATGGTCTTGGGTTAGGATTATTCCTGCGCGCAAGGAATGAGTTTTAAGAGCGTCAAGGATCCCGCCTATTTCGCGCTGCTTCGTCTCCTTTTGGGCCAGATCCTCTGCAACCTGAATCGCAGCAACAACTTTAGACTGCCTTTGGACTAAAAAATCGCACTCCTTTTCTCCGCGATGGAAATAAACCTCATTTTTCCGCCTCTTCAGCTCTATGAAAACGCAATTTTCCATAAGCCTTCCGCTATCTTCAGAAAATCGAAACCCGATCTGGCGGGCAAGGGCGTGGTCCGAAAAATAGATTTTTTTAGGATAATTGGCTTGCTTTCGGATAGAGCGGTCATAACGGTTGACAAAGAAACATAAATAGCTTTTTTCCAGGTAATCGCAATAATCCGATATCGTAGTCGTTGAGCTCACGCCGAGCAAGGTTTTGAGCCGCGTAAAGCTGATTTCTTTCGCAATATTTGAGGCTAAATAGTGGGTCAACTCCTTCACCAGCCGACCGTTTTTTAATCCGTGGCGGACGATAACGTCCTTATATAAAATATTTTCATAAAGTTGATGCAGATAGTCCGGTTGATTATAGTGCAAATAATCCGGGAGCCCGCCTTGGCTGAAGTAAGCGGCCAATTGTTTTTTAAGCAACCCTTTTTTAACCGTGGTTTCATCCGTTTCCTCCAACAAGTTTTTATCTTTGAGCCTTAAATATTCTCCGAATGAAAAGGGGAACACATCTATGGACAGGTAACGCCCGGTCAACTTCGTGCCCAACTCTTTGCTGAACATCTCAGCGTTTGATCCGGTCAAATAAATTTTATACCCT
>JAHFBY010000334.1 GCA_023249835.1 Elusimicrobiota bacterium
TTCGGCGTTCGCCGTTGCCTTTGCCATTGGACTCATTTATTTGGTGCAGGAACGCCAGCTCAAATCAAAAAAACCGTCGGAGTTTTCCAAAAGTTTGCCCGCTCTAGAACCGCTGGACCTTATGATTTATCGTTTGGTTGGATGGGGTTTTCCGGTGTTGACTTTGGGAGTTATTTTGGGCGCGCGCTGGGCTTACGACGCTTGGGGCCGTTATTGGGGGTGGGACGCCAAAGAAACTTGGGCCTTGATCACTTGGCTAACCTACGCTATTTATTTGCACATGCGTTTGGTTATGAGTTGGCGGGGCCGTAAAACCGTAATTTTGTCCGTCGTTGCGTTTGGCGTTGTGCTGTTTACATATATTGGCGTTAACTATCTCTCCCAGTTACACGGCTTTCTTTCCGGCAAGGGATCCTAGAGTAGGGGCTATTTATCCATGTCGTTGATAGTCGTTGGGATCTCGCACAAAACCGCCCCGGTTGAACTTCGGGAAAAAATATTTTTTAACTTAAAAGATTTGGAACTGCTCTTGCCCCAAGCAAAAACCAAATCGCCGATAAATGAGTTGGTGGCTCTGTCCACGTGCAACCGCACAGAACTTTATTGCTCTGAAAACCGGAGCACGCTGGCTGCGACTTTAGATGAACAAAACGTTTTGTCCGCGCAGCGCTGGTGCGCGCACTTTTTAAATCTTCGGTTTGGCCGCGATGATTTGGAAAAGTACCTTTACGTTAAAACTGGGCAAGAAGCCGTTGCCCACCTCTTTAACGTGGCTGCCGGGATGGACTCTTTGGTGTTGGGAGAAAACGAAATTTTAAAGCAAGTTAAAGAGGCGTATCAGTTGGCGCAAAAAATAGGACTTACGGGCAAACTGATGAACGTTTTTTTTCAAAGAGCGTTATTTGTCGGCAAACTAGTGCGAACGCATACCTTTATTGCGCAAGGAGCGCTGTCGACCGGAAATGTGGCGGTGAGCTTGGCAGAAAAAATTTTCGGGGACTTAAGCGAAAGCGCCGTGCTAATTTTAGGCGCCGGCAAAATGGCGGAAATTTCCGGGCGTTATCTGGCAAACAAAAAAGTGAGGGAACTTTTTGTCGCTAACCGCACTTTTGCAAATGCGGAAAGTTTAGCCCAAAAACTGAACGCAAGGCCCCTGACGTTAGAAGAAGGCTTTAAAAAAATGACGGTTGCCGATATCGTTATAACTTCTTTGTCCGTGGACAAACCCGCGCTCACCTATGAGCAAATGCAAATTATTATGCAAGATCGGCGCAACCGGTCGCTTTTTATCATTGACATCGGCGTGCCGAGAAACGTGGAAGAGTCCGCTCATCGTTTAGATAACGTTTATCTCTACAACATCGACGACCTCGGCGCCATTGTAACAGAAAACCTTAACTCGCGAAAGTTGGAGCTCGACAAAGCGCAGCAAATGGTTTGGTCTAAAACGCAGGAGTTTGTGCAATGGTACGAGGCCCTTGCGCAAGGCAGAGAGTTCAGCTTTAAGCATGGCCGGCAAAAAGAAGACGGCGTAACCTTTCAAGAAGAGTCCAACGCGTGAAAAAAAACAGCTTTTACCGAGTGGGCACGCGCAGTTCTCTTTTAGCGCTCGCTCAAACCCGTGCGGTCGTGGCGGCCCTTAAAAACGGCTATCCCGAAATTGTTTTTAAACTGGTGCGCATCCGCACGCTGGGCGACTGGCAGCAAACCCTGCCCCTTGCACAAATAGGCGGCAAGGGGGTGTTTATTAAAGAAATTGAAGAGGCGCTCTTGGCAAGAAAAATAGATTTTGCTGTGCACTCGCTTAAAGATCTGCCTACCGAGCTCCCCGATGGACTGAGCGTGGCGGCTATTACCAGAAGGCTGGACTCAAGCGACTGCTTAATTAGCGCAGGGCGTTTTACAATTGAGAGTTTGCCATCGGGCGCTTTGGTCGGGACCAGCTCCCTGCGCCGGCAGGCGCAGTTGCTCTATTTGCGGCCGGACTTAAACGTTATTCCTTTGCGAGGCAATTTGGATACGCGTCTAAAAAAACTTTTGCGCGGTGAGTTTCAGGCGATTGTTTTAGCGTCTGCCGGGGTAGAGCGGTTGAGCGCGCACAGTAAAAAGATATTCTCTAAACTGCATAACGCGCGTATTCCGCAGGCGCAAATGTTGCCGGCTGTAGGCCAAGGCTCTTTGGCGATTGAGGCGCGCACAGAAGATTTGGGTTTATTGCGATTGCTAAAGGTTTTGCACCACGCGCCTTCGGCCTGGGCCAGCAAAGCGGAGCGAAGTTTTTTGGCGGCGCTCGAAGGCGGCTGCCAAGTTCCGGCGGGTATTTCTACGCAAGTGCGGGGCGTAAAAATTCATCTCCAAGCTATGATCGCGGCGCCAACCGGACAACCTTGCCTGCGGGCGAGAAGTTCCGGTTTAAAGGAAAATGCCCAAACCTTGGGCGCGGCATTGGCAAAACGTTTATTGTCTTCCGGCGGAAAGAAAATTCTTGAACAAATTCGACGTCGCGGATAAAACGGTTTTAATTACAGGCGCTTCTTCCGGCGTTGGCCGCAGCCTGGCAATAGCTTATGCAAAAGAGGGAGCGCGCCTCGCTTTGGTGGGCAGGAATGAGAAAGCTTTGGCCGAAACTTGCCGGCGCGTTAAAGAGGTTGGCGGTTCGGGGATATGTGCGCCCTTTATATTTGACCTCGCTAGAACCAATAAAATTGCCGAGTTAACGGTCGCGGTGAAAGACCGGTTGGGCCAAGGCATTGAGGTGTTAGTCAATAACGCAGCCTATGCCGTGGAAGGTTTGGTGGAGGATTGCCCGATAGATGAGTACAAAAAAAATTTCGATGTTAATTTTTATGCGCCGATCGCGCTGATTCAGTCGGTGTTGCCGGACATGATGAAAAAAAGAGCGGGCCAAATCATTAACGTCTCTTCCGGTTTGGGGTTGCGCGCTTTGCCCGGGATTTCTGCCTATAGCGCGACTAAGTTTGCGCTTAACGCCTTGACCGAAAGTTTACGGTTAGAAGTGCGCAGCTTTGGGATTGACGTGATCTGTATATTTCCGGGCCGAGTGGAGAGTTGTTTTCATGAGAATGTTCAATCCTATGGCAAGGTTAAGCGGACCTTGCCCAATCTGGGCAAAAAAATACCGGACGAAATCGCAAAAGCAA
>JAHFBY010000335.1 GCA_023249835.1 Elusimicrobiota bacterium
CAACGGGCGAAACAATGGATAGCTTGTGCACGCCGTGGCCAATACAATAGTCAATGTCGCCGTGGCCAGGCGCAATGTGTACGATCCCCGTGCCTTCTTCAGAAGAGACGCTTTCGTGTGTAAAGGCCGCGCTAAATTCCAAATTTCCGGATTCGGGGAAAATGCGTTTAGCTTGGGCGCCTGCAAAAAAGCTGCCCGGCGCCGTGCATTGCACGGCAAAGTCGTCCGGGCTCATTTTTAATTTTCCAATCAAAATCCGTTCCATCAGGTTTTGCGCTAAGACCCAATTTTCATTTAAAGATTTAATGTGCACGATCGCGTAGTCGAGTTGGGGGTGCAGCATGAGCCCTACGTTGGCGGGCAAAGTCCAGGGAGTGGTGGTCCAAATAATAAGGGAAAGATTTTGAATGGCGGAGTCCTTAGGCAGGCGCGGGTTTTCTAAGGGAAATTTTACGAAGACCGCGGGGGACTCCTTTTCTTCGTATTCCACTTCCGCTTCCGCGAGCGCAGTTTCGCATTGGCTGCACCAAAGCACGGGTTTTAGGCTTCGGTAAATATATCCTTTCAGCAACAACTCGCGAAAAGATTTGAGGATTGCGCCTTCGTAAGCTGGATTTAAAGTAAGGTAAGGTTTTTTCCAATCGCCGAAAATGCCTAAATGTTTAAATTCATTTTTTTGGGTTTCGACCCACGTCATGGCAAATTCATGAGCTTTTTTTCTAAATTCTAATCGGTCAATGGAATGCTTGTTCTTTTTTAAATCTTTCATCAACTGGTGTTCAATGGGCAATCCGTGGCAGTCCCAACCCGGGACATAGGGGGCGTAAAGGCCGGAAAGCGCGCGCGCTTTGACGATCATGTCTTTTAAAATTTTGTTGAGGGCGTGACCCATGTGGATGTGCCCGTTGGCATAGGGGGGTCCGTCGTGCAAAATAAACTTTTCGCGGCCGTTGCGTTTGGCGAGCATTTTAAAATTAATTTTGTTTTGTTCCCAGTACTGGGCCATGCCGGGTTCCCGGTTGGGGAGGTCGGCTTTCATAGGAAAATCGGTTTTGGGTAAAAGGATAGTGCTGGAAAAATCCATTTAATTAAGGGCGGGGATAATCGTTAAAAGCGAGGCCATGGTCTTTTTTGATGGAGGGCTAGCCACGCCGTTTTGGGTAATGATAGCAGTCACAAGTTCATGCGGCGTTACGTCAAAAGCCGGGTGCCGGGCCGCGGTGTTTTTAGGGGCTAACTGAATATTTTTGATATGGGTTACTTCGCGCGCGGAACGTTCTTCAATTGGAATTTCGTCCCCGCATTCAATTTTAAAGTCGCAAGTAGAAATTGGCGCCGCGGCGTAAAATGGAATTTTATGGTAGGAGCACAGGACAGCTAAATTATAAGTGCCGATCTTGTTGGCCAAATCTCCGTTGGCAGCGATGCGGTCTGATCCCACGATCACGGCGTCCACTTTTTCGGTTTTCATAATATGGGCGGCCATATTGTCGGTTATCAGTTGATAGGGTATTTTATCTTGAGCCAATTCCCAGGCAGTGAGGCGCGCGCCCTGCAAGTAGGGGCGGGTCTCATCTACGATAACTTTTTTAATTTTTCCTTCTTCGTAGGCGCTGCGGATCACGCCTAGTGAGGTGCCCCATCCGGAAGTGGCGAGGCTGCCCGCGTTGCAATGGGTTAAAACCACAGCATTTTTTGGTAGGAGCTTTGCGCCTAAACGCCCGATGGTGTGGTTGGCCGCCAGATCTTCTTCAAAAATTTGCATTGCTTCCGACTCTAATCCGGCGCTAAGTTCTTGAGTTGAATGCAGGTTCAACTTCAACTCGCAGTCGAGACGTTTGTTCATTCGGTCCAAAGCCCAAAAAAGGTTGACCGCGGTTGGCCGGGTTGCCGCTAAAGTTTTGGTTACGCGCGCAAAGTAGCTTTTAACTTTAGAGGCGCTGGAAATTTTCTTTTCATGAGCAGCTAGGGCAAAGGCATACGCTGCCACGCAGCCAATCGCCGGGGCTCCACGCACGTTCATGTCCACAATGGTGCGGGCAACTTGGCCGTGGGTAAAGCAAGCAAGCCATTTAATGGTGGTTGGTAAAAGGAGTTGGTCCAACACCATTAATTTAAGGCGCGACCCCGTATGCTGCCATAAAAACGGACGAACGTTGTCTTTTAGTTTCATGTTAAATTAATGTTTTTCGCTAAAATTATAAAAATCCCCAGGCTGAATTTGGGGGGTCAGCAATTTTTTACTGTCAGTAAATCCTTAACAGTTAGTTCAATTTTTTTATCTGTTTCTAAGGAATAGCTTCCATAACGCTGCGGAGTTCTTCTTCCGTGCGCCCTTCAATTTCCACAGTTTTTTCCCTTCCTTTTTCACCGCGCACGATTTTCACCATTCGTGGACGGACTTGAAAGAACTCGGCTAAAAAACGACAGAGTTCCAAGTTGGCTTTGCCGTCAATTGCAGGCGCAGCTACTTTTAGGCGCACTGTGCTTCCGATCCTTCCGACAACGTCGTTTTCGCTCGCATTAGGTATCACTCTGACTCGTATGACCATCCTTATCCTCCAAACTGCACACTTAACTCTTTAGACCGGTCCCGCGCGCGTTTGACCGCTTCGATGAAAGTATCCGTCCAGTGATGGTTTTGCAAGTACCGTATACCGCACTCGGTGGTGCCTCCCGGTGAGGTTACATTTTGCCGCAACTCTTTGGGCAGTGGGTTCCGCTCTAACATTTTCGTCGCTCCCAACAGGGTTTGAAACGAAAGTATCTTTGCGGTGCGAGGCGCTAGGCCCAATTTCTTTCCAGCGTCCTCCAAGCTTTCAGCTAAATAAAATAAATAGGCGGGACCCGATCCCGATACTGCGGTGACAGCGTCAAATTCTTTTTCCGGTAAAATCAAAGCTTTGCCGACAGAGGCAAAAAAACGTTGGGCAAAAAGCACATGTTCTTTGGCAGCGTATCTACCTTTGGCAATGGCGGTGGCTCCGCATTGGATCAACACCGGCGTATTGGGCATGACCCGCACCACTGAAATTTTTTGGCCCAAATTTTTTTCTATCGTGGACGAAGAAACACCGGCAGCAATAGAAATGACGCACTGATCTTTTTTCAACCAACCTTTAATCTCTTTCAGCAGGGTTTTTATTTGCTGCGGTTTAA
>JAHFBY010000336.1 GCA_023249835.1 Elusimicrobiota bacterium
GGTGAAAGAGCTTTTAAGAAAAGCCAAGGTTTCCCAACCTTTAAAAAGTTTGCCCGAAACCGTTGATTTACGCGACTGGTGTTCGCCCATAGAAGACCAGGGATCGTTAGGTTCCTGCACGGCCAACGCCGCGGCGGGCGTGCTGGAATATTTTGAAAAGCGCGCGTTCAATAAACACGCGAACGCTTCCCGCCTGTTTATATATAAGGCGACTCGCAACCTCCTCAAAATGAGCGGGGATTCCGGCGCTTTTTTGCGCAGCGCCATGGGGGCCTTGGCTCTCTTCGGCGCTCCACCCGAAGAGTATTGGCCCTACGACGTTAAAAAGTTTGATTTAGAGCCCACGGCTTTTTGTTACGCTTTTGCCTTAAACTTTCAATCTTTGCAATATTACCGGTTAGATCCCAGCGGCGTATCTAAAAAGGACCTTTTGCTGCGCATAAAAACCAACCTTGCTGCCGGTCTGCCCTCTATGTTTGGGTTTACCTGCTACGATTCTTTAGCGCAAGCCGCGGTTACGGGTGAAATACCTTTTCCGGTTTCAACTGAAAAGGTGGTGGGGGGACACGCCATTTGCGCGGTTGGTTACGACGACGGCAAAAAAATTAAAAACAAAAGCGCGCAATCAAACGCCACGACCGGCGCTTTTTTGATCCGCAACTCCTGGGGAAAAACCTGGGGCGATTTTGGTTATGGCTGGATGCCGTACGAGTTTGCGCTTTCTGGGTTAGCGCTGGATTGGTGGTCATTAATTAAAAACGAATGGATCGACACGGGAAACTTTGAAGCTTAAAAGATTTTGGTCCTCATGAAATTCACCTAATTTGTTGGGGTGTTAGGGAACATCTGTGCTGCAATAATTCTTTACCTTGTAAGGAACAATTAGATCAGTTATACTTTATATATAGCGTTAAATATTTAAATACTTGCGTCAAAATCTGTAACTATTCAGGTCTCGTCATTGCCCGCAGGGCAATCCAGCGACTTTTATAAATAACAAAGACACTGGATTCCCCTAACGGGGAATGACAGAGGTGAATAGTTACCAAAATCTGGAGTGATCATATAATAGTAAACCTGCTTCTGGAATTATCAACAAGCTATGGAGATAGATCAAATACGTTTGGCAGTGCGGGCAAAAAATATTCAATGGCAGCGCCATGCTCTAGAAAGAATGGGACAAAGAGGAATTCAGCGCGATAATGTTATCGATACCATTATAAATGGAGAAGTCATTCAAGAGTATTTCACAGACCGCCCTTTTCCCAGCAGCCTGATTTTAGGATGGGTAAAAACAATGCCCTTACATGTGGTTGTTTCTTACAATGCAAAGTTAAAAACTATTTATATCATAACTGTTTATGAGCCTACTTTAGATCATTTTGAAGCGGATTATAAAACGAGGAGGAAAACATGATGAGTGAGTTGATCGATAACTGTCCTCTATGCGCCGGCGCTAAAAAAAGTGGGATAACGGTCTTTAGCGTAGATTTAGGATTTGGAGTTGTCATGGTACGAAATGTCCCCGCAACCGTGTGTTCGCAATGCGGAGCAGATTGGATTAGCGATGAAGTCGCCCAACAGCTTGAGTCAATTGTAGAAGAAGCCAAACTTAAACATCATCAAGTCGAAGTGTCTACCTTTCCATTATCAGCTCCCGCACCTATGCAGTAACTCCTATGGCAGGAGGCCCTTTGTTTGTGCCGCGTTACAAACAAGGAGCCGGAAGACATGCCTCGCCCCTTACAATTCTAGTACAGTTTTAAACTTGGGATCACCTTTTGTATCCTCGTAAAGTCAACGTCATTGTGAAGTAAAAATAGGTTGTTTTCTAACGCTGTTTGCGCGATTAGGCAGTCAATCGTGCTGCGGATGGTAACGCCTCTGTTTCGGCATTTCCAATAGATTTTTGCTGCTTCGGCGTAGGAGTCCCTGCCTTTTAGCAGATCGTAGAAAATTTGTGTGTCTAGATAATGTTTTAGGCGATCAAATTCTTTAAGGGAGGCGCAGCCCTGAAGTAGTTCCTGGTAGATGATGGGGCTAATGCCAAAAGGTAGGGCGCTCTCTATAACCTGGCTTAACTTTTGTGCCGACTGGGTTTGCCTGCCTTTCAAATAGTCGATCAAAACCGAAGTGTCGGCCAAGATCATGCGTCTGTGTTTCTCAGTTTTTTATGGTCGTAGTCCGCGCTAAATTTTATTTTGCCCTTTAAATCCGCCATATTTTTTCTGCGGTGGTGCAGCACGAATTCTCCCAGGGCTATGGCCACTAATTGTTTTTTTGTAGTGGCGCCCGTATATTTAAAAGCTTCGTTCATTAATGAATGGTCAATGTCGATGTTTGTGCGCATAGTAATACACCTCTATATACACATTCTAGCATGCAAACTAAGAGCTGTCAATCTGGCTTTAGCACTATAATGCTCTTTCAGAACGTTTGTGAAGGCTTCGCTGGTGAACTGCGAGCCCTGGTCGCTGTTGAATATATTCGGAGCTCTAGAGCGTCGCTTCGCTCCGAAGTGGCAGCTTTGATTAAACTGGTGGCAGAATTGATTAAATTACGCAATTAAATTCGAGAATTAAGTATGGTGTCCCCGGAATAAAAACCGGTGGCAGAATTGATTAAATTACGCAATTAAATTCGAGAATTAAGTATGGTGTCCCCGGAATTCCTGAAGCAAACGTTTATCCGCTGCAATTTCCAAAGATTCTAATTCTTCCGGGCTGACTTTTTACTGCTGTTGCGCTATAGTTTGCATATCTCTTTGCAGTTTGCCGAAGTGTTCATCTAAAGAATGCGCAATTTCGCTTGTGTCTCCCATAAATATTCCCAGCATTTTCTTAGCCTCTGCGTATTGGTCGGCTTTCCAGCAGCCAATGATAAGCGCGCCGTAAAATTTTGGATCTTTTTGCACATGTTTGATTAAATCTGTGGGCGACGCTTTGGCGGCCACGATTTTATTGCTAGGGATACCGTAACTCTTTGCAATTCGGTAAATTTCTTTTTCGTCTTTTCCTGGCATAAAGATGGCAAACTTAACTTCTTTGTCCTCAAACATAGTCGATTCGTTGATCCGCTTTACAAAATTTCTCATCTCCTCGCTAAAGTTGGCAGAGGTGGGGGTTAAATCTACGGCAAAAATTACGGCTT